>JBOHVR010000504.1:0-5785 GCA_050735755.1 Binatia bacterium | reverse complement strand
GTCAGGACCATGCGGAAATGCGTTTGAGTCTGGTTTCTAATCTGGTCCTTAATTTGCGCGCCCACGTGGAGCAGAGGGTGCCGGGAATATCCCTCTTCGAGATGGGAAAGGTTTTTGCGCGAGCCTTAGCCGGAAAGCATGAGGAGCGACTTCATCTGGCGGGCTTGTGTTACGGGTATAAAGAGCGGAGGGGCTTGCGGAGCGCAGAGCAAAGTTGGACTTTTCTCGATGTCAAGGGAGTTGTCGAGGAAGTTTTGGAAGCACTCCGATTGGATCAGGATGTCACGTGGTTGGATGATCAGGTGAGTTCTTTTCTGCATCCGGGAAAAGCAGTCTTTTTATCCACCGGCGGCTCGAGGATTGGAATCTTGGGTGAAGTTCACCCGGACCTTTCGCACCAGCTGAACCTGCCCTGTTTCTCTCTCTTTGAACTTGACTTGGACGTTATGGTTCAGTATGCTCGGCGCGATTTTACGGTTCGCCCCCTTCCGCGATTTCCGTCCGTCGAACGGGACGTGGCGCTTGTGGTCGGAGACACCTTTCGCGCGGATGAGATTGTTCACTGGGTCAGAACTAATGGCCATTCCCTAATCGAAGATGTGCGCATTTTCGACGAATATCGAGGCGCCCAAATTGGAGAGGGCATGAAAAGCCTGGCATACAAGATCTCCTATCGTTCAGACGCCAGAACATTGACCGACGCCGAGGTCAATGAAATCCATCAAAGACTGGTCGAACAGCTCGTTGAAAATTTCGCGGCCCGGATTAGGCAGTAGTCACGGTCGTTACGTATTCTGCGTTTGCTGAGGTGGTGCAATGACGAAAGCGGACATTGTCGCGCGCATCTACGAAAAAGTGGGTTTTCCGAAGAAAGAGGCTACGGAAATTGTGGAGGCCTCTTTTGAGATTATCAAGTCGTGCTTGGAAAGAGGAGAAAAGGTTAAGATCTCCGGATTCGGAAATTTTGTGATCAATAGCAAGCGGCCGAGAAAAGGACGCAACCCGCAAACCGGAGATGAAATTGTTATCGTGGCAAGAAAAGTTTTGACCTTTAAGCCCAGTCAGATTCTAAAAAAGACCATCAATAGTCCGTCAGTCTAGTCATGGCACCGCGGCTGCCCGACAAACTCTATTTCAAGATCGGCGAGGTGAGCCGGATCCTTCAGGTTAAACCTTACGTCCTGCGCTACTGGGAAACGGAGTTTGAGGTGCTCAAACCGGGAAAGGCGCCGTCCCGCCACCGTCTGTATAAGAGAAAAGACGTAGAACTTCTCCTGGAAATCAAGCGATTGCTTTATGCCGAGGGGTTTACGATCGAAGGCGCGAGAAAAAAACTCAGACAGAACCGCAAGGAAGAGCGCCAGCAACTGCGCCTGCCTCTTTCGGATTCCAAATACAAAAATGCTCTGATGAAAATCAAAAAAGATTTGGAGTCCCTGCACAAAATCCTTTCTTAGCGCAGGTCCCGCCCCGAATTGAGAATCCCAGACTGGTTCGTTGACCTAACCATAGAGGGGTGTTAATAAATTTGCACATCCGTCGGTCGGGGCGTAGCGCAGCCTGGTAGCGCACACGCTTGGGGTGCGTGTGGTCACCGGTTCAAATCCGGTCGCCCCGACCATTCATTTCTTCGAGATTACCGATAAGTTAATCTCACTGAAGGACTCACGCCAAATCAGTCCTGATCGGGCTCAAGCGATTCGGCGGTGCTTCTTACCGTTTCATCGTGGGACTGAAGATAGATGCTGGTTGTCGCGATATCTTCATGACCCAAGATGGTCTGTAAATCTGTCAGAGGGGTGATCGTGAGATGAGGTCAGTGGGTGAAGACGAAAAGTATCCTTGCGGGATCGATGACTTTGCCAACCTCGTGGGATTGAGCCATGTTGAATCCGTGGCGAGAAGGGATTGGACTGCAACTGGGAAAAAATATTCCGCCGCTACAAACAGGCATGTCGCTTCGACTTGGCGATGGTGGGGACGAAACAGTGGCAGCTTGGTTGTTATGACGGTGCGGTGGGACTCCTCAGTGAACGCGGATCTTCTTTGCTGCCTCGATACCTAAGGAGAACTGATGGTCGTTCACGCTTAAAGTCATCATGCCGAGAGACGGCGCGACATCGAGAACGTGGACTTTCGCCCCCGGTCGCAGCCCGTGCTCCTCAAGGAAGCTCAGCAAACGCACATCCCGCTCGCCGCCCTCGGTGATGCAATCGAGATGGACCTGCTGCCCGTCGACGGCTTCGCTCAGCGGAATCGTCTTCCGCGCTGGTCCTGAACTTGCCCCGGGAATCGGATTTCCGTGCGGGCACGTCGTCGGATGTTTGAGCAATTTCGCCAAACGCTCCTCTACGTCCTGAGAGATTGCATGTTCTAGTCGGTGCGCCTCCTGGTGCGCCTTGATCCAATCCAGTCCCAGCAGGTCCGTCAAAAAGCGCTCCGTTAAGAAGTGCCGCCGGACGATATTTTCGGCCACCTTCTTGCCGTCAGGAGTTAAATGAATCTCTTTGCGCCGGTTGATCGTCACATAACCTTCCTTGGCCAGACGCCGCAGGGTGGCAAAGATCGTCGATGCCGAGACCCCGGCCTCGGCGGCGACCCTGGCCGCGATAACCGGCTTCCCTTCTTCTGAGAGCTGGTAGATCGCCTTCAAATAATCTTCAAGCGCGCGGGAAACTTTAGGGTCTTCCATGGCGGTTGGTTTAGCGCTATTTTTCGGCACGAGAACCTTAGAAGTTTGTGTCAGTGAAAAGCTCATTGCTGATACGGGTAGAAAACGTGCCGCTACTCCCGACTGCATCTTATTTCAACGTTTAGCGAAGTTCAAGATAAGCGAAAATTTGTTCGGTGAGCGGCACGCAGCCACACTTACAAGCCTTACCTGTCCGAGATGATGGCCCCCGGCGGGTGAATTCTCATCCCGGGGCTCGCTCAAAAGCTGCGATCTTTCGAGGACGCCCTCTGCCTTGGCTAGCAAAGCAAAAGATGACGTGGGGACGCTAAGGAACTTGTGGTGTTGACAAATTTACTTTATTCGCTTATACGAATATTTGAAATTGACTGCTCGAAGTTAGGCTCTATCAGTCGACACGATCCCAACGAAACGCAAGGAGGAACCGACGAGATGAATTTATTTCCAACGAGCAAGTTCCGCGTCAAAGCAATTCCGGCTGGATTACTCCTGGGATTTTTCTTGATCGGCCAGGCAGTGGCCCAAGATAAAGTCCTCAACCTCTATACGGCGCGTCACTACCAGACTGACGAGGCTTTCTACACCGGATACACCAAAACTACCGGCATTAAGGTCAATCGGATCGAAGGCGGCGAGGACGCTCTTTTCGAGCGGATTAAGGCGGAAGGGGCAAACAGCCCCGGGGATGTCTTTTTAACCGTGGATGCGGCGCGGCTGTGGCGTGCCGAGCAGGCCGGCATCTTCGCTCCGGTAAAATCAGCGACCCTCTCTAAACGGATTCCGGCTCACTATCGCGATGACGAAAATAAGTGGTTCGGCTTTTCCGCCCGCGCCCGTGTTTTAGCCTACCACAAAAACAAAATAAAAAGCGGCGAGCTTGCGCGTTATGAGGACCTGGCCAACCCGAAGTGGAAAGGCGAAATCTGCACACGGTCGAGCAGCCATCCCTACAATCTCTCGCTTATCTCGAGCATGATACTCCATCTCGGCGAGGAAAAAGCGACCGAGTGGGCGCGCGGCGTCGCTGCTAACCTCGCACGTTCCCCCAAGGGGGGCGATACCGACCAGCTGCGCGCCGTCGGAGCGGGCGAATGCGCGATCGCGATCTCGAACCATTACTATTACGTCCGCCTCATGCGCTCACAAAAACCTGAGGACCGAGCCGTTGTCGAGAAGGTCGGCCTTGTGTGGCCGAACCAGGCTGATCGCGGCACGCACGTGAACATTTCAGGGGGCGGCATGCTTCAACAAGCGCCCCATCGCGATGCCGCCGTCAAATTCCTCGAATACTTGGCCAGCGACGCGGCGCAGACCTTGTTTGCTAAAGGCAACAACGAGTGGCCCACGGTGAAAGGTGTCAAGCTCGCCAATCCGGAGCTTGAATCGTTCGGTGAGTTTAAAATCGATTCCCTCTCTTTGGCAAAACTCGGCAAAGCTCAAGCTACGGCCCAACGTATCGCCGACAAAGTCGGCTGGAAATAAGCGGCCTCATTTCGGGTATCTTCGGTAACGATTTATGACTGGCGCTGTCGCCGTTCGTGCACGAATCTCTGCAGGCTCCGCCGCGCCTCGGCTTGGACTGCTAGGCTGGGTTTCGATTGTCACCGCCGCGCTCGTGCTGGCGCCGATCCTGACGGTGGTCTGGAACGTGTTCCTGCCGAGTGAGACGACCTGGTCGCACCTCGTATCGACGGTGCTGCCGCGCTACATCTGGAGCACGCTGCTGCTCGTTCTTATGGTGGCCGTGGGCGTGGTCTCCTGCGGCGTGGTCTCGGCATGGCTCGTGACTGCTTACTCTTTCCCAGGCAAGCACATTCTTGAGTGGGCGCTGGTCTTGCCTCTGGCGATGCCGGCCTATGTGATGGCGTACGCCTATACCGACTGGCTTCAGGCTGCCGGCCCCGTCCAGACGACGCTTCGCGAAATTACCGGCTTGCAGGTTCGTGAGTACTGGTTCCCCGAAATCCGCTCCTTGCCCGGCGCCGCGGCGATGCTCTCTTTCGCGCTTTATCCTTACGTCTATCTCCTGGCGCGCGCCGCGTTTCTCGATCAGCCGCGCTCTGCGATGGAGGCTGCGCATCTCGCCGGTTTTGGCGCCTTGGGTAGATTTTGGCGCGTGGCGTTGCCGCTCGCCCGCCCGGGGATCGTCGCCGGCGCCGCGCTCGCGCTCATGGAGACGCTTGCCGACTTCGGTACTGTCTCTTACTTCGCGGTGAACACGTTCACGACCGGCATCTATCGCGCCTGGCTTTCGCTCGGCGACCCTGTTGCGGCCGGACAGCTCGCGACCTGCTTGCTCGTGTTTGTGCTCGCGATCCTGTCCCTGGAACGGCTGCATCGCGGCAGCGCGCGCTATGCCGGAAAGCCGACCCCGATGACGCCGCAAAGCTTGCGCGGTTGGCGCGCAGCCGCTGCCAGTGCTCTGTGCGTGGGTCCCGTCCTGTTCGGGTTCTTATTGCCGACGGGCATATTGCTCGGACTCGCAGCCAACGAACCGGAAGCGCGATTTGGCGCGCGAACTTATTCGCTCGTCGCCAATACTTTCACGTTGGCCGGCGTGGCGGCCATGGCCGCAGTCCTGGTGGCCGTGCTGCTGGGTTACGCGGCGCGGACCGTAAAGAGTCCGCTGATCGAGGGTGCCAACCGGTTTGCCGTCCTTGGTTACGCACTGCCGGGCGCGGTGCTCGCCGTGGGAATTCTCCTCCCGCTCGGTAAAATCGACAATGCGATCGCTATGTGGATGCGAGATCAATTTGGCGTGAACACGGGTTTGCTTCTTACCGGCTCGATTGCCGCACTCATTTACGCCTACCTGGTGCGCTTTCTCGCCGTTGCCTTTCAGACCGTCGAGGCCGGGCTAACTCGCGTGACGCCCTCGATGGACGATGCCGCGCGAAGCCTTGGACTATCGCCCGCGCGCACGCTGGCGCGGGTACATATTCCGATCATATCCGGCAGCGTCGCGACCGCGGCGCTTCTCGTCTTCGTTGACGTGATGAAAGAACTACCGGCGACCTTCGCGATGCGGCCGTTCAATTTTGACACACTCGCGGTCGAGGCTTATAACCTGGCCAAGGACGAACGGATCGCCGA
>JBOHVR010000503.1:0-3181 GCA_050735755.1 Binatia bacterium | reverse complement strand
CGCTATTCCTTCGGCCAGGGCGAATACAAATACTTCAACTATCCGCTACCCCCGCCAATACAGCAGATTAGGTCCTCCATCTATCCTCGTATCGCACCGCTTGCGAACGAATGGGCGGCTCGTCTTGGAAACCGGAACCCTTCGTATCCCCAAAGGCTCCCGGACTTCATCGCGCAATGTCATCGCGCGGGCCAAAAGCGCGCGACGCCTTTGCTTTTGAAGTACGGTCCCGGTGATTTCAATTGTCTGCACCAGGATTTATACGGGGCAATCGTCTTTCCTTTTCAAATCACCTTCTTCCTGAGCCAGCGAGGGAAGGATTTTGAAGGCGGCGAATTCGTGCTCGCCGAACAACGGCCGCGCAAGCAATCCCGCGTCGAAGTGCTCTCTCTCGACCAGGGCGATGCGGTGATTTTTTCAGTCCATCATCGACCCGTTCGAGGCGCGCGAGGGTACTACCGAGCGAACCTTCGTCACGGAGTCAGCACGATTCACTCAGGTGACCGGTATACGTTAGGAATTATTTTTCACGACGCAAAGTAAGGCAGCCGCGTTACAAGCGAAAAACAACAGGATACACCCCTGAAGGTTCCATACCGTGATCCTAAGCCCCAATTTCCCGCCTGACACTCGACCTTCGTCTTTCATCGCGCCAGCTCCTTAGCCCTTCCTCCGCTTGTCAGAAGGCTGTCAGATCACGTAAAATCGCCGGAACTTTTAGATAAGCGCGACCTTATGGCCCTCGGTGAGGCCGATACTCGTGCAAAACTCATAGACCCGGCCATCCACGCATGCGGATGGCCGGAAGATCTTATCCGGCGCGAAGAGACTGCGGGTGCCGTCGAGATCATAGACGGAAAGCCGCGAAGGCAGACCAGAGGCAGAGTCGACTACGTTCTTAGAATCAAGGTCAATCCGGAAACCCAACCGGTCGCTGTCGCTCTAATCGAAGCTAAAGCAGAAAGTTTGCCGCCTAATCATGGTCTGGAACAGGCCAAAGCATATGCTGCGTGCAAGCGTCTCAACGTAAAATTTGTTTATTCCAGCAACGGGCATCGTTACGTGGAATACGATTGCACCACTGGCAAAACCTCGAAGCCCCGTCCACTGACGGAATTTCCTTCTCCTACCGATCTCAGACAACGCTATGAGGCGGCAGTGGGCTTCAGTCTCTCTGAGCCCGTCGCCCAGCCTCTACTTGTTCGGTACACAATCCCCGTAGGGGCGTATTGCAATACGCCCCTACATCGCAAAACAACCCTACGTCTGCGGATGCTCATACAGATGCCATCGAATCGATTTTCGGCGGGTTCCGACCGTGAAGGGAATGGGATTAGGCCCGCTACCGGATGGATGGCGATGGGTCCGGTTAGGAGATGTATGTAGACTTGTTAACGGTGATGCATACAAAGAATCCGATTGGACCCTCCACGGAATTCCGATCATTAGAATCCAGAATCTAAATGATCCCAATAAGCCCTTTAACCATTGGGCAGGCGATCTGGATGGTCGGGTTGTAATCCACAGCGGTGACGTGCTCCTAGCCTGGTCGGGAACACCCGGCACTTCATTTGGAGCACATCTTTGGAACAGGGGAAGAGGAGTTCTTAACCAACATATTTTTCGCATTGATCTTGATCGATCCTGCATCAATCCACAATGGGCTGTATTCGCAATCAACAACCGGCTCGATGTCATGATTGGTAAAGCTCATGGCGGTGTAGGCCTCCGGCACGTGACGAAGAGTGAAGTGGAATCGCTAACTATCCCCCTTCCACCCCTTTCCGAGCAGCAGCGCATTGCGGCGATCTTGAACGAGCAGATGGCGGCAGTGGAAAAGGCGCGTGCCGCTGCCGAGGCACAGTTGAAAGCAGCGAAGGCTTTGCCCGCTGCGTACCTCTGCGCTGTCTTCAACAACCCTGAAGCGCGGCGGTGGCCGAGACAACGATTCGGAGATGTCTGTGAATTGTTGCCCGCGAAATCAATTGCTACGGACGGTGATACTAGTGTCCTAGCCATCACCACAGCTTGCCTTTCTGAGACTGGATTCCAACCATCAGGCATAAAACCAGCAAGGATGTGGGCCAGCGATGCGGCTGAATGCGGGGTGTCGCCCGGAGAGGTTCTTATCGCTCGAAGCAACACGCCAGAGCTAGTTGGGCGAGTTGCCATGTTTTCTGGCGACCCAAAGGGCGCTGTAGCCTCAGACCTGACCATTCGGATTCGTCCAAGAGATGACTTGGAGCCGCCATTCTTAACTGCTTACTTGTCGTTTCTGTATCTTAGCGGTTATTGGAAAGACCGTGCGGGTGGAGCAAGTGGTTCCATGAAAAAAATCACGCGCACTCAAATTCTGAATGAGAAAGTTCCGGTTCCGCCTCTCTCTGAGCAGAAGCGCATCTCAAATCACCTTTCCAAACGGATGGCCTCCGCCGACCGCACCCGCAAAGCTCTTGAAGAACAACTCGACACGATCAACAAACTCCCCGCTTCCCTCCTGCGCCGGGCGTTTAGCGGGGAAATTTAGCTGATGTGGTATCTATGTCTGGATGAGAGTGGCGACTTAGGATTTGATTTTGTTAATAAGAAACCCTCCCGATATTTCACTGCCTGCCTCCTTGCCACAAGCGATCCAAAGGTTTACTACGCCATCCGGCGCGCGATAAAAAAGACTCTCCGGCGGAAGGTCAACAAAAGCGGACGGGCGAAACGGCTCAAAAATGAGGTCAAAGCTACAGAGACCACTATCGAGGCCAAGCGACATTTCTACGAGCAGGTGCGAGAACTACGATTCGGTATCTATGCGCTTACACTCAATAAGCGTCGTGTCTTTGATCGCTTAACGCGAGAGAAGGAACGGGTTTACAATTTTGTAGCGCGTCTCGTTTTGGATCAGATCCCCTTTGAGCGGGCACATCTGCCGGTGCAACTCCTCGTAGATCGAAGTAAAGGAAAGGCAGAAATCGCAGACTTTAACACATACATCTTTCGGCAGCTTCAGGGACGACTCGATCCAAACATCCCTCTACACATCGACCACGTGGCGAGTCAGCAGTGTTGGGTTTCACATTAAACTGCCAATTTCTTGCTGATTATTTTGACCCATCTGAATGAACGAATGCCGGGGCGGGTGGTGCCGTCCCGGCATTGTTACTTACACCAATTCGGTAGCGGCGAGTCG
>JBOHVR010000502.1:0-5326 GCA_050735755.1 Binatia bacterium | reverse complement strand
CACGGATAACTGCGCCCCAGTCCTACCAGTGTCTTGACGCACACTTCCACAAAGAGTATCAGAACTTTGTTTGTCGGATGTGCGGGGCTTTGCCCCGTCCTGGAGAGAAGGGGGTCGTCCAAACCTTTCCCTTCTCTCCCATCCTTCTCCTCCCCCTAAAAATGAAAAAGCCCCCTTACGGAGGCTTCTCATAATCTGAAATTCTCTCACTTGCGGTCAAGACATCATGAAAAAAACATCTCCTGTCTGATTAGTAAAATCTGAAATCCTACATGCGGGAAAAATGGGTGCTCAAGAAAGCATACCCACAGCACAAACAGAGCGTGCTCTGGTAATGCCGTCTATTACCGTCATCGTCAACAAGTCAGTTGTTATTCGGCTACCCAAAAGGGCAACCAAGGTTGCGGTAACTCAGCCGCAAATTGCAGAGGTCGTGGTGACCGCTCCAGATGAGATTTTGATCAACGGCAAGGCCGTCGGCGCAACGTCTCTTGTGGTCTGGACTGAGGGACCCGCAGCTCCATAATAAGATGGACTCCTTCGAAGACCTTCTCGGGTTCTGGTTTCCAGATGAGGTTCTTGCCGACCCGACCAAGGTCGCGCGCCAGGTTGAATGGTGGTTCCGGGGTGGGGCCAACGCCGAAATCGCCGAACGTTTTCTTTCTCTGTTGGAACGTGCGGCGCGGGGTGACCTCGACGCTTGGGCGGATGGCGCCCGGTCACGACTCGCCCTCATCATCGTGCTGGACCAGTTTTCCCGGAGCGCTTTCGCCGGCACTGCACCGGCATTTACGCAGGACCCCAAAGCACTGAGTTGAGATAGGACACTAATACCCAAGAAGTTCCGGTTCGTTTCTCGCCGCGCTCAAGTTCTCGCAAATTTCCCTGTTCTGCCCCCAAATTCAATCTAGCCGTCAGAAACCAACTGTTTTTTCAAGTTTCGTTTTCGTCTTCTTTTTGACTTATCGGGCCGCGCCTGGAGTAGCTATTGAATTGGTTGTGTATAAGTTACACAATGGAGTCAAAGCACGTATTTGCTGCAACGCGTGCTTATTCGACGGATTTGAGGTGTGTGTCAATGAGCAGAGATTTAGCCACAGAAACATCAGTGGATGTGATGGTGGAACAAATGAAGGCCAGGCTCCGCGGCATCGTGCCCGATATCGAGCTGCGCTACAAAGCCGAGCTCGCCTGCGACGTTAACCGGCTCAAGAAAGAAACGAACGCGGTGATTCTCGGGCACAACTATATGGAACCGGCGCTGTTCAATACCATCCCGGACTTCGTCGGCGACTCGCTCGAACTCAGCCGCAAGGCGGCGACCACCGACAAAGACGTCATTGTGTTCTGCGGAGTCAAATTCATGGCGGAGACGGCCAAGATCCTGAACCCCGACAAGACCGTCCTTTTGCCCTCGGAAAAAGCAGGCTGCTCGCTCGCCGCCAGCATTACCGCGACAGACGTGCGCGAATTGAGACGCCGCTTTCCCGGCGTTCCTGTCGTCGCGTACGTCAACACTTATGCGGACGTCAAAGCCGAGTCGGATGTGTGCTGCACGTCCGCCAATGCCGCAGCGATTGTCGAGTCCCTGGATGCGCAAAGCGTAATCTTCCTTCCGGACGAGTACCTGGCGCGCAACGTCGCGCGCGAAACCGGCAAGTCGATCATCTTCCCCACGGTGGTGCCGGCGAAGAATGGACATACGAAGGAAAAAGACCGACTCATCGGCTGGCCGGGCCGCTGCGAGGTCCACGAAAAATTTACCGTGGAGGATATCCGAGACGTGCGCGCGCAGTTCCCCGATGCGGTGATCCTGGCGCATCCCGAGTGCAGCCCCGAGGTCGTGGCGGCGTCTGATTTCTCAGCGAGCACGTCGGCGATGATCAAGTATGTCGCCGAGACTGATGCGCCGCGTTATTTGCTTCTCACTGAATGCGCGATGGGCGACAACGTGGCCGCCGCGAATCCAGATAAGGAGATGCTGCGGCTATGCAGCGTCCGCTGCCCGCATATGAATCAGATTACGCTCGAGGACACGCTTCAATCGCTGAAAACCAACCAATACGTGATTGAAGTTCCCGAAGAGATCCGCGTTCGCGCATTCCAAGCCGTTGAGCGGATGCTGGCGATTGGCTGAGCTTTTTCTTTCCATCCGCGAGACTCGCATAGAACGTGGATCGTTGGTTCAAACGATCTGATCGGGTTACAATTTTCGGCTTCAGGCCCGCAGGGGCATGACTGTTTTTCTGGCAAGATTCGCTGCTTGGCTGAATGCGCAACTGATGGACCGAAGAGAAAGGGCGGCTGGGCAGAGCTGTTACGGCGTTGACGTACGCTCTAACTAACAGCCGCCCCCGCTGTTAATTCCTGTCAGTCATCATCGCGATCACGGTCTCGGGAACCGTACCGGTCGTCGCGATCGCGGTAGCGGCCGTGACGATCCCAATAATCATCACGGTCACGGTAACGATAGCGACCGTAACGGTCACGCCACGAGTCGTCGTGCCGGCCGCGGTAGTCCCGGTCACGACCGTAGTGGCGATCGTAATCGGGGTAATAACAAGCCGACAGCGCGGGCATAAGCACCGCAAATGCGGCAGCGATCACGAGGTTCTTCATTCTTGCGCGTTCCATCGTAGAGTCTCCTTCCGTTTCTCCAGGGTAACGCAACATCCATGCCATTTAGAATGGACCGGGATTCGAAAGTTTTTAGCAGTCCCGTCGCACGCGCGACACAACGCTGCCAACGGTTATGCGTCGCATGAGTGTGACAATGTCGCCTTCGTAAGAATTGGCGGAGGGTTGGCAGATTCTTTCGCTCTTCTTAAGCTCCGTATTGCGGAAGCGCCGCTGCGTGTTAGGCTGAATCTGCGGCAATGAGTCGCGCCCAAAAATTTCTCGGAGGCTGTCCAATGGACGAGCATATTTACAAGCAAATCGAGCTGACGGGATCTTCCAAAATCAGCATGGAAGATTCAATTCAGAATGCGATCTCCAAAGCAGCGCAAACTATTCACAGCCTGCATTGGTTCCAGGTCGTGGATACGCGGGGATACATTGAAAATGGAAAAGTCGACTACTGGCAGGTCACGATCAAACTAGGCTTCAGGGTAGACGACTAGCTGTTAGGGATGCCACCCCGACCGATTTAGAGCGCCTGTCTCTTCCCGAACGTTCAACCTTTCGCCTCAAAGCGGTGTCGTGCTCGCGGGCGGCCGCCGATGGTGGGTTGCCTGCTCGTACGCGTAGGCGAGCTTGATCATGTTGGCATCGTCGTATGGGCGTCCCAGGAAGGTAATGCCTGCGGGTAAACCGTCGGCGGTAAATCCCGCAGGGACGACGATGGACGGAACGAAGACCAAGAAAGTGTTCAAGTGCGGCGCGCCCTTTTGATCGACATAGGGCGGGTTGACACCGTCTTTGATTAAGGTCGGCTGATGCTCGACGGTCTTGTGCACGATCGCGTCCAGGTGGTTGTCAGCCATAACCTTCAGCAAATTGATCATCAACTCGTCTCGCGCCTTAAGCGACTCATAGTGTCGCGTTGCATCCGAGGACCTCTTCCAGCGGTTCTGCGCGTGCTGGGTGACCTGGGTGAAGTCCGCAGACTTCATTGCCTCCGCACGCGACTTGACTGGAGGATTGGCGCTCCTGCCAAAGTACAACTCAAACGACTCGTCTGTTCCAGTGGGGCTTCCCGCCCGCTTCGCAAGCAACTCTTTGAGCTTTGGAATCACGATCGGGTCAACAATCGCCGCGCCGGCAGCTTTAAGTTCCGCAACCGCTCTGTCGAAGACTTCCGTAACCTTTTGGAAATCTTCCGAGTCAGGCTCGGAGTGCAAACCCATCGATTCACGCAGAATGCCGATCCGCGCTACTTTTAAGCCATCTTTATCCAGGAACTTTGTGTAGCTTTCCGGAATATGACCGACGCCCGAGGCGGTAATCGGATCCTCCGGATCATAACCGACCATAACGTCCAGCAGAACGGCGAGATCCTCAACCGTGCGCGCCATCGGGCCTAGAGAGCCGTTGATTTCGGGCCAGCCGGAGTAGACACCACTCCGGCTCACAAGTCCGCCTGTCGGCCTCATTCCGACGATGCAGTTCCAGGTGGACGGTCTCCGGATCGACGCCAACCCCTCCTGTCCGACGGCCAGGGTCGCGAAGTTTGCCGCAACGCTGGCCGCTGAACCACCGGAAGAACCGCCAACCGTGCGGTCCAATGCGTAAGGGTTGCGCGTAGACCCGAAGAGGGAGCCATGCGTGTCGCCGCCTCCCAGCTCACCCAGAGTGGCCTTCGCTAAAATGATCGCCCCGGCTTTTTTTAGTTTCTCCACAACAAAGGCATCTCGATCCGGCTCGTAGTTCTTGAATAAGACCGAGCCTAAGGTCGTCGGCATGCCTTGAGCATCGGCCTGGTCCTTAACGATGACTGGAATTCCGTGAAGCGGACCCACAAGGCCCGTTGCTTTGAGAGCACCGTCGAGGCGATCGGCTTCTTCGAGAGCCCGAGAGTTTAAGGTGATGATCGCGTTGATGAAGGGGCCCTTTTTGTCGTAAGCCTCGATACGATCAAGATACATCTGCACGAGTCCGCGCGCTGTGAGCTGGCCCGACCCGAAAGCGCGGTGAATATCCTCGGTTGTCGCCTCGAGAATATTAAACGCTGATGTGGATGAATTCATAGCGATCCCTCCTGTGCGCTTTTGAAGTTTGTAGCTTCGAGTTTTGAGAGTTTCGAGTTGAACCACCGACTCAAATTAGGGATGCGAGGTCTCGCGGTTTCAACGCCGGTTGATGAGCGAAGCTCCCGGAGGACGCCCGCTGCCACGTTGTCCGCGCGCTTCTCCAAGCCCATCCCGACGTTGACGCCGTGCTCATTCATGGCCGATGGAGCTCGCTCAGTCACGTCGAAAAGCGGGAGCAGGAAATCGGTTCGTCCCGTCGGGTCGAGTGCCGCCGCTTCTCTTTGGTGGATAATGAGAACTTCACCGATGGATCTGAAGGTCGAGGGTTCACGCCGGATTCTCGTGGACGGGTGAGGCCAGCGGCAGGGGCGGGTTTCAAACCCGCCCCTGCCCACGTTTCTAACAGCAGAGATCGATCAAGATGCCATCCGGATCGGCGGTTGCGTGCTGGCCGAACTTGCAGGATTCGAGATTTTCGCGCCGGCGCGAGCCATCTCTTCCCAGGTCGATTTTTCGCGGCGCGGCATCGGGAAAGGAGCGTGCCAGCTCGTCGATGTCTTTCTTCGCCTCGTCCAGATTTTCCACTTTGAAGCCAATGTGATCGAGCCCCTCTCTCATGCCCCGGAAAGTTGTTG
>JBOHVR010000501.1:0-4750 GCA_050735755.1 Binatia bacterium | reverse complement strand
GTCCGATGTTCGCCGATCCCATTGCAAGGCAGCTTTATGCAGAAATTGCTTCCATAGAGGAACAGCACGTCACTCAATACGAGTCCATCATCGATCCAGAGGAGACATGGATGGAAAAATGGCTCCTGCACGAAGCGACCGAGATCTACAACTATTATAGCTGTCTCCAGTATGAGACGAACCCGCGCGTCAAGGCGATATGGGAGCGATTCTTAAATTATGAGCTTGGGCACCTGCACTATGTGTTGGAAGTATTCCGGAAGGTGGAAAAACGGGATCCCGCGGAACTCCTTCCTAAGTCGCTGCCGGAACCGATCCAATATAAGAGCCATCGCGAATTTGTCCGCAAGGTCCTGAGGGAGGAGGTGGATCTACGCGCGCGTGGCAAACAAATCATTACCAAAGACGAAGAAAAACCGGAGTCACCGTCTAAGCTATGCCGGGATCAGTTGAACTCGAATGGCTCACCGTCTGAGGCCGTCGCCGCAGGTTACAAATGGAAGCCTGGAACAGAGCTGGCGGAGGAAACTGCAGATATCCGGAAGTTACAAAAGCAGGTCGCGTGAGCAAAAGGAGGACAAAATGAAATCCCGAGAATCAGAAGCAGCCAAAACGGAAGTGACGGAAGCAGAACTCTTTTCCAATCGGACGGGAATAATGACGAATCCAGCTTTGAGCGCTGAATTGATTCAAGGCGCGAAAAATACAGTGCCGAGCTCCAAGGGTAATGGCAAGCAAATAGCCTCGAACCGCGCACCATACTTGAAAGAAGGCTTACCGATAGGATCTTCTCCTATAATAATTAGTCGTAGCGAGACCGTGGGAGAAGAGGAATTAGCCGCTAATGCCGATCGGATGGCTGTTCTTCTCGACAAACTTGGGGAGCGCTTGGCGTTTGAACGGCAAGGCACCAGGCTTTACGAAGCATTCCTACAAAAGCTTGAAGCCATGCCGCTCGCGTCCGACAGCGGCCCTTCCCCTGAAGATTTACGTCACATCTACGACGAAGAGTTGGAGCATTTCAAACTTTTACAAAAGGCTATCACCGCCATGGGAGCTGACGCGACGGTTCAGACACCGTCGGCCGACATTGCCGGAGTGTTATCCCATGGAGTCCTACAGATTGTGAGCGACCCCCGGACAACGATCCCTCAAACGCTGCAAGCAATGCTGAACGCCGAACTGGCTGACAATGACGGCTGGCAAATGTTGAAGGATCTTGTGGGAAAACTGGGGTATTCGGACCTTGAACAAAAATGCGAAAAGGCTTTTCAAGAAGAACAGGAACATCTGGAAAACGTCCGTGCCTGGTTGTCGGAAATTACGCTTAGTGAGGCATTGGGCGAGGAAGCGTTGCTCGAACCCCTCAGTGCCGATTCAGAGGAGGAGAAAGGGGAGAAACGGACGGTTAAGCGACCGAACGTGTCTAACCGCTCCCGCTCGTCCACAAACAAAAGGAGACGTAAGAAATAATTCCATTCATTCGGTACGGAAAAAAGGAGGGCATATGGAAACGGAATCATCCGCGGTTGTTAACAACCAGACAGAAGGCAGGTTCACGAAACAATTGGAACGGTACACGGCCAGCATTCCATCTTCTGCCTACCTGGGTGTCGCTGTTGCAGCTATGGGACTGTCGTTGCTGTTTCAAGTCGGAGGTAAGGGAAAGTGGGGGAACTTTATCGCGCAATGGGTTCCTACATGGCTCATTATCGGGCTCTATAACAAAATGGTAAAGCTCGAAGGTCACGATCGTATGAATCGACTGGGTTGAGTTTCGCCCGACAGGCTTTTGAGTACGGCATCAACGAGTTACGGACTTTGTACAACGCTTCTTGCGGTAGTTTCCGTCCCAGGTTCGCTTCCATCGTAGATTCGTTTTGGTTGGGATTGGGACACAAATAGCTTACCGCACATTCAGTGATTGCGTTTTTTGATTGGCACAGCTTTGGCTTCTTATTAAGACAGAAAGGAGTAATTTATGGCAGGCAAAAATACCTCAGCTTTTGGAATCTATCGGAGCAGGGCAGCGCTTGAGAGCGGTGTCGATGCTCTGAGGGCGGCTGGCTTTCGCGCCGAAGATATCTCGGTCCTCTTTCCGGAAAACTTGGGAACGAAAGACTTCGCGCACGAGAAGGGAACCAAAGCTCCGGAAGGAGCTTCGGCTGGCGCGGGTACCGGAGCGGTTCTCGGCGGGGTTCTAGGGTGGCTGGCAGGAATAGGCGCGATCGCAATTCCTGGAGTCGGACCGTTTATTGCAGCCGGCCCCATCATGGCAGCACTCGCCGGGGCTGGCGTAGGCGGTGCGGTCGGTGGCCTCACGGGCGCCCTAGTCGGAATGGGAATTCCGGAATACGAGGCGAAGCGCTACGAAGGAATGGTCAAAGAAGGCGGAATGCTGGTTTCTGTCCACGCCGACGATTCCGAATGGACTCGCAAGGGAAAACGGATTTTAGAAGAGACCGGCGCCGAGGACATATCCTCGACCGGTGAAGCATCCGCGGACTACGCCGAGGGCGATAAGCCGCTCCCGCGCGACCGGATGTAAGCGCGTTTCGCCTGATCAGGGGCATAACTGAAAGGGCTCAACATGAAATGGACCATTGCGCTTCTCTCGTTCTACGTCTTTTTCACACCGTCAGGAATCTACCAAGCCGACACCGCACCGCAAACGGTGCTGGCGGCATCCACAAAGGAAACTCCCAGCGGCACCGAAAAAACGCTTCCCACCGCTTCAGACCAATCCGAGAACGAAGCGGACCGTAAAATCACACAGCAGGTCCGGCAAGCTGTGACTAAAGATGACTCTCTATCGACCAGCGCTCAGAACGTGACGATTGTCACTCAGAACGGCAAGGTCACCTTGCGCGGCACGGTAAAAAGTCAAGGCGAAAAGCAGAAGATCGCCGACAAGGCCCAGCAAGTGTCGGGCGTGAAAAACGTAGATAATCAGATTACCATCAAGCAGTAACCTGTATAACTGTGCGAATACAAAGGCCCGGCTCGCACCTAAGCAAGCCGGGCCTTTTATTTTCTACTTACTGGCAGCGCCTCCATCGCGCTCTCTCTTTTCGACTGGACTGGACTGAAATCTATTGACGACCTTTCGGGAATTCCAAAAGCTGAAAGTCTCCATGCGAGGTATGACGCACCGAGTAAGTTACGGGCAGCGAGCGGAATAGAAGCTCAGAATCGGTGGCGGGAACTTTGGATGGGATACGACTTGGCGGTCGTGCGAAGTAAAAACCAGCCTGATTTTTATACCGCTTTCCCAGTTCTTCCCTGTCTTCATTATCTTGTTCTTAGGCGAGTTCGCCAATTGTTAAATGTGAAGGGGAGGCCGCTCCGGTTAGGGCTCAGATAAATAGCCTCAATTCATCTAGACGAGCGTGAGGGGTCGATTCGCTTTCCCATGCATTTGCCTAAGTTCGTTTGCATATGCAAAGGTATATAGGTGTTCGAGGTTCGATTTGCTGAAGGTGTTGAGCAGGATCTTAGAAAGATTCGACTGTATTACAGAAACCCGATCCTCGATGCGATTGAGGAACAATTTGTTCATGAACCTGACACGCCGACTAGAAATCGGAAGCTTCTGAAGAATCTGAACCCACCTTGGCAGGCGGTGGCGCCGATCTGGGAGCTGCGTGTGCGTGAGTACCGCGTATTGTATGACGTTTCACCTACGGAGTCGGTTGTCTACGTTCGGGCCGTTCGCAGAAAGCCGCGAGGACCCAAGACGGAGAATATTTCATGAAAACAGTAAACGCTCGGGATCTACAGAAAAAAATCAGAGAATGTGTCGATATGTCCCAACAAGATCAGGTCGTCATCACGCGTCGCGGCAAGCCGGCGGCTGTGATGGTTGGAGTTGAGGGAAAGGACTGGGAGGATCTGGTGTTTCAGACCTCCTCGGCCTTTTGGAAGCTTATCGAGGAGAGGAGAAAGGAGTCGACGATGTCATTGAAAGAGCTGCGCACTCGATTGAAAAAACGTAAAAAATAGCTCTTTCATTTATACATTGCGAAAATTTTTGCAACCTGGAAGGTTACGGTGGACGCATTTTCATTTTTGTTTTTGCATTTGCACGTCCTTTTCCGACTGCCTATTTTCCTAACACCACATTCATTCGCGTGACGACGTCGGGCGGCTGCGTAACCACCTCGCGCGCCAGAGCCTCGAGCTTGTCGCCGCTTACGGGGTCGGGTTCCCAACCGCGCTTTTCCGCTTCGGCCAGAAGCTCGGGATCTTTCATTGCCTTCGAAAAACCATCGCGGAGAATTTTGACCCGATCAGCGGGAATCCCCGGGCCGCCGACGATGGGCCGGCCAAATGAACCGGGCGAGAGAAGAACCGTGGCGAGGCGTTTGCCAGACTCCGGTGTTTTGTGCTTTTCCATCAGCTCCCAGATCGTTGGCACGTCCGGTGCCCTTGAGTCTCGCTTTGATCCACCAATTATAAGTATGCGGACAAATCCAGTCTTAGCCCAGGTGCGGCCTGGTTCCCGCCCGAAAAAGGCGCTGGTTGTACCCCCGCGGCATTGGACTTCTCCCTTCTCAATGGCAAGGTCGATTTCGGAAGCTCCGGGATAACCCGTAACGAGGTTAAACCTCACTCCCAGAACCTCTTCCAGGAGTCTCGGAAAGTAATGGCCAGGTGTGCCGGCTCCGGTGGTGCCGCACTTGGGCGGTACGGTCGCTTTGCGAATATCATCCAAAGTTTTGAAAGGGCTGTCGGAGCGCATGGACAGCAT
>JBOHVR010000500.1:0-6447 GCA_050735755.1 Binatia bacterium | reverse complement strand
GTGAAGGACCATGCATGGGGCCACCACGCCTCCTGCACTTGCCCGATCGGCGCGCGAGAAAGAGGCGGAGTCGTAGGCGGCAACTTTCAGGTGCACGGAACAAAGAACTTGCGTATCGTCGATGCTTCGGTGTTCCCTAAGATCCCGGGTTTCTTTATCGTGTCGTCGGTCTACATGATCGCAGAAAAAGCAAGCGACGTGATTTTGGCGGACGCAAAAAAATAGTCTAGCAAGTTGCTGAAAATGAAAACCATTGCATGTGCGTGTCATTCTGAGGCGAGCCGAAGAATCTCTCAAAACAACGAGACCCTTCGCTTCACTCAGGGTGACAAGAGTGCCTGACGCGTGCAGCCAACATTGTTAAACCGAGCGAACACTATCTCTGAAATCATATCCGGATTTCTCAGGCTCAAGCGATCAGTTGTTTTTTTTGCGGCTGTCGTTTCTATGGGAGTGGCTATTCGCGTCTTGAGCAAGGAAATTGGGACGCCGCCAACCGCCGGTCAGACGAATCAATCCGGCTTCAGCGCCGGCGAAGCGGGATTGAATGCGTCGGAGATTGCCGGGCGCAAAATCTGGTTTTACGCGACCGCGGGAAACGATCGCTTTCACACGTATGTGTTTCAACAGCGGTTGGGGGTCCTGATTGACTGGTACCGCGTTCTCAAAGCGGAGTCGCGGTACGAGCGGTTTAAGAACTGGGGGCTCATCAATGATCCCGACTGCTGCCGGCCCGGCGATCCCGACTGTCCGGCGAAGAGCGACGAAGAAACCTACGGTTTCGATTTCTGCCCGGGTGACGACGTGCTGCTGAAATTTGTCGGCAAGGAGGGCTACCGCGACCCGGCGTGCGATTTTGCCGACGCAAACGGCGCAGGCGGCAAAGAGGATCCGTGTTATCTCGCGTTTGGCACTTCGACCGGCGCTCTCGGCTTAAGGAAGTTCCCCAACCCGCGCTTCGATCGCGAAAAATGGCGCAAGTTGAGCAACCGTCAGTTGGGAAGCTGGGAAGGTTACAACCGCAAACTCAGTAGAGATCCGGCCAATTCGGATTCCCGCGTGAGTCATCTTGCGGATGGCTCGGTCGAACCCCCGTTCCGCATCGGCATGGCGTGCGGCGCGTGCCACGTCGGTTTTAGCCCCCTCCGTCCACCCAAGGATCCGGAGCGGCCCAGGTGGGAAAATATCAGCGGCGCCGTGGGGAACCCATACATCCGCATGTCCCAGATCATGGTCTCGGGCATGCCGGCCGACAGCCTGGAATGGCAGGTGTTTGCGCATTCGCGGCCAGGCACGACAGACACCTCGGCGGTGCCTACGGATCAGATCAACAATACGGGCACGATTAACGCGATTATCAATTTCAAACAGCGGCCGGTTTTTGCCGGCGAGAAGGTAAAGAAGTGGCGCAAAACGAAGAGCTGCCCCAATGACGCCAAAGACGCGGTTTGCTGGTGTGTGCCGGGCCAGGAGGGGAAGTGTTGGGAGCGAAGCGTCAAAGAGGAGACCGTGCATCATATTCTTAAGGGAGGCGAAGACAGCATCGGCATTCTCCAAGCCGTGCAGCGCGTGTATTTCAACATCGGCTCCTGCGCGGAACAGTGCTGGGTCAATCATCTCACCGATTTGCGCCAGCTCGATCCGAACCAGCGCGGCTTCGGACAGACGCCGCTTAACATTGGCCAGTGCCGGCGCGATTGCCCCAATTTTCGCGCTATCGAAGACCGTCTGCAAAACATCGTTGATTTTCTATTGTCGCCTGAGGCGACTGCGACGGATCTCTACAAAGCTGAAGCGCTCCAGGAGCCGGCAGACCTCGTGGAAGAATTAGAGAGAGAGTATGGGAAGGGAGCCGTGCGCCGCGGACGGGTCATTTTTGTTGAGAACTGCGCCCGCTGCCATTCGTCGCAAGAGGCGCCGTTTATGGCTCGGGATTTCAACTCTATTGATACGACCACCGGTTTACGCCGAGATTGGACGGGAAACGATAAGCCCACGCTCGCCAGCGAAGTAGGGACCAACCGCTGCCGCGCGCTTCATTCCAACCATATGGAAGGACATATTTGGGGCGAGTTCGGCTCGGAAACTTTACGCGCGCAAACATCGGATCCCAACATCAGGGAACCTTCGGATGGCGGGCGCGGCTATTACCGTAATGTTTCGTTGTTGAGTCTCTGGGCGCACGCGCCTTTTATGCATGACAACTCGGTCGGGCCCGAGATCTGCGGCGCGCCGCTCTATGATCATCTGGGCCATCCGCTATCTAATGCGAATCCTTTGGGGTGCTGGCAGTTTGATCCGAGCGTGGCGGGCAGGCTCAAGCTCTACAAGGCTTCGATGGAGAGCCTGCTGAATCCGCAAAAGCGCGGTACGAAAGTGACGAAGCTCGATCGCGACATCCATCTCGAGATCGGGCCGAGATTATGGGACGGCACGGAGAAGAAGAAGATCCTCGGATTCGAGTTGACGGTGCCGAAGGGCACGCCGGCGGCCTTCTTGGGTAATTTGCAACACAAGCAACTCTTCCTCGATCTGGTTTGGGCCAAAACGAAGCTGCAAGAACTCGAAGCCAAGCTGGCGCGCAAGTTGGGCGCGGCCAAGGGCAAAGAAGTTGCGCACGAATTGCGCCTGATTGTCAATGAGGTCTTGGAAGACCCGGATCAACTCATGACAGCCGTCAAGAAAAGGTTGCCGCTGCTTCTCGAGATCTACAGTTCGTGCACCGAGGCCGTGGAAGATGGCGGGCACCGCTTCGGCGAAGGTTTGCCGGAGAAGGACAAGAAGGCGCTGATCGCCTTTTTAGCAACCTTGTGAATTCAGAGAAAACAAAATCAATGGGCAACGTCGTGATTCTCGTTGCCCTTCTGGCCGCCATCGCTATTCTCGTGATGCTCTTGCGGCCCGCGCCGGCGCCCGGAATTCGATTTGCGGGTTATGGGGAGCCGTATCAGCAAAAACCGGACTTTGCGCTGGTGGAGCATAAGTTGCCGCTCAGGCGGGCCGATTTGAGAAAGCTTAGTCCCAAGGATGTGAAAAGCTTCAGGCAGGAGCAACTTGACCAGCTCTATGCGCGCCTCACGGCGGGCCCGATTCCCGACGGGCCATTCGATGGGGAAGCGCTGCGACCGGACGATGCTCCCATGGATCGCGTCGTAGAAACCGTCGGTGGCCTCAAGGGGCTGGCGTTGAAATTCAAAAGAGCGAAGCTCGGGATTCTGATGAGCACGCTTTGGAAAGGAAAGGTCTTTTATCGGGACGAGCGGATTCTCCGCAATCGCATCGACGACTTGGAAATTTTAAAGTCGCTCGCCCAGGACGACCTTAAGGACGTTCCCAAGGTCACGGTCAAAGGAAAGAAGACGTCCTTACTCTTCCCGGCAAAGATCTATTGCGGCCAGAGCCTTTTGGATGGCCGGCGGGAATCCATCATCGTGGATTACGCGTTTACCGACGAGATCCCAGGTTACCGCGAGATGCCGGACTTCTTGGCGGGAAGAAAAGGTTTCAAAGTGCGCGACGAGATTCGCATGCTTCGCCCGGGGTTCTATCTCGGGCGCGCCTATTTGAGCCGGTTCTTCGTCCTGAACTTCATTCTCTACAATGAAGAAGTCGCCCAGCAGAATGCCGAAAGCTTTGTCAGCGGGAAGCTCAAAGAGGACTGCTGGACCGGCACGCAGACAGCGGCTTCTGTGAGTTGAACCAGGACGATGCGTAGGGTTGTGGTGAAAACCTTCGCTCACCCTTCGACGGAGCTCAGGGCGAACGGAGGAGGTATTGAAATCGCTGGTGATTTGTCCGGTCATGCTGCGCCGGTCGAAGCAAGAACTATGAAGAACCCTTTTTCAGCATTATCCGGCGTTACGTTCAATGGCAGGTTCACGGACTAGGCGCTGGGCGATTGCGGGGATCCTGCTGGTGTTCATGACCCTGAGCGCGGCAATGCTGTTTAAGTCTCATATGAGAAAAACCGCGGACGGAGGCGGCGGACCTAGCGTTCATTTATCGCCAGGAACGCTAACCTTTGATCGACGTGATGCCAGGGCCGACCTTCCTCCCGTCGGACGATCACTTTTTGATTTCTTATTCACGGAAAAAGAAGGCGGCCGGAAGGCTTACCGGGTTCCGTTTCCCTTTGTGGCCTTGCTGAGCAAGATCGAGAGCCGGCTTGCGCGCGACGAAACGCGGCCGTCCGCGCTGCGCCGCGTGCTTATCCCCCTGGGGCGCTCATTGCAGCGCGATGCCGGGGCGCCGGAATTTTTTCGCTATCCGAGAGCCTTAGTTGCCATAGACGGCGTGCCCCGCACGGGGTCCGGCGCGGCGGGCATACTTCTAAAGGACCGGCTCTATCTTGGCTATCATGAGAAGGCCGCGATCATCGAGGTCATCAGTTACAACGAAGCGGCCGGCCGGTTCGAGTTTCAGGTGGTAACAGACTACAAGCCCGGCGGGAAGCCGCAGGTTTTCTACGCGAGCCGGGCTCTCTGTACGAGCTGCCACCACAACCACGCGCCGGTTTTCTCGCGCCCTTCGTGGGCGGAAACCAACGCCAATCCGCGCATCGCCGCGCGCCTGCGCGAGCAACCTTCTCGTTTCTATGGATTCCCCGTTGATCAAAGCATCGACGAGGCAAACGCCTTTGATGACGCAACCGACCGCGCCAATCTCTATGCTTTAACGCAGCGCTTGTGGCGTGAAGGGTGCGCGGCCGGCGCGGACAAGAGCGTCGCCATTCAGTGCCGGGCCGACGCTTTTCTGTTTGTCCTGCAATATGTTCTCAGCGGCGGGCGTCACTTTGATGTTAACTCAAGCAGGTACACAAAAGAGTTTTTACCGGTGATAGGGAAGAGCTGGAAAGAGAAGTGGCCCGCCGGAATCCCGGTGCCCAATCCGGACCTGCCCAATCGCAACCCCTTGATTGAGGTTGCCGTAAGCAGCGAGTACCCGGCCGTGCCTGAAGAGTTCAGAGGCCAGCAGAGACTCACGCCCGCAGATCTGGTTCGTTTTGCCGATGTCTCGCCTGCCTTCGACCCTTTGATGCCGCGGCCGCCACTCGAGCCTTGGCGTTTTGCAGAGCATGGAATCGGCCGTTTCATTGACGGCCTTGCGCAGTTTCTTGCGCCGGAAGATATCCGGCGTATGGATGCGCACCTGTTTGCGGCGGGGTTGAAATCGCAACGGCGGGCAATTTTTAAAGCCGCCTGCAGCTTGACCCAAGAGAGCCGTGAAGCGTCCACGGAGTTGATGAAGTTTCGCTGTGGTGAACCCGACCCCGCGCGGCGTTCTGCGGCCGGTCTTTTCATAAGTGGCCGCCTCGATATATCCCCCGGCGGATCTTTTTCGGGCACGATTGAGGATTTGAGCCTGCAAGGGTCCGGCGAGCTGAGGAATTTGGCAGTATCCAGCGGAGCCTATGAGCGGGATGGCGCAGAGGGCGCGATTCGGCTGAGTGTCGTCCAGGAAAGCTCCGGCTTGCATGCTCGACGCGCCGACGGCAACGCCATCGAGAGCGTCCGCCTGTCGGCGCCCCAATTTGCGCGCAGCCTGCGCGCGCCTTCACGAGGAGAGTTCTCCGGAACGGCGTCCGTGAGCGTGCTGGAGGATTTTGCTCCGGCGGCTGAAGCGATTGGCGCCATCGCGCGCGCAACCGAAAAAGATGAGCATGACGCATTCTCGGCCAAGCCCTTTCGCCGTGCCGTCGTCATGAAAGCTTTGTCTGAGCGGTTAGGCATTGAAATCCGGGATTGGTGCTGCGTTGACGATACGAATATGCCGCCGCCCCAAGCGGAGACGCCAATATTGAGCCAGGGACATCCCGAGAGCGCTTCGGCGAAGGGCGCTCCCGCGCCGCTGGATATCTTTTATCGCAAGTGCGCTGTTTGTCACGGGCTCTCGAGTCCCGCGCCGCCCAATTTCATGCGGGGCAACTTGTCGCAAGTAAAATCCAAGATCGAGCAGTGCGCGGAACGGATCTACTACCGGCTGGATATGTGGCGTCTGGAACCGCAGCAACGACCCAAAACACCGATGCCTCCCGTAAGCGATTTTCACAAGATGGGCCTAGCGCAGCAAGTCAATATCACGCCGGCGGAGGTCGCTGCGATGAAAGAATACGTGAAAGGGTCTCTCAGCTCGGCCTCCGAACCGGCTTCACGTTGGCGAGAATTGGCAGGACGTAATTACGTGGATCTCAGCACCTGTTTATCCCACGCAAATGAATCGCAAATGGCAGGCGCCGTTACTCGGGCGCAATAAATTACTATTCGAGGGGTTCTAGCCTATGGACGATCTGAGCGCATTATCTCCCTTCCGACGATTTGTGTACCGGGTTGGCGTCGTCGCTCTCATTTTGGCAGTCATTACGATTCTGGCGGGCGGCTACGTTGCCGGCCGGTTCAGCGCCGATAGACCCGTGGTGTACGCCAATGACGAGGATCACTTCAAATACGG
>JBOHVR010000499.1:0-16303 GCA_050735755.1 Binatia bacterium | reverse complement strand
CGATAACTGAGGCCCGAAGCCTGAGCGTCCGGGCGACGTGAAGATCGGCACCGCCATGGAGCCGGTGCCGGTCACGGGATTGGTCCCGAACTTTTCGCCGATGCCCCGAATCGCCCCGCCGCCTTTCGGCAAAGATATCGACGGAGGCGCGAACGCGCCGGTCGTGCTCGCCCCCGCCGGCCCGCTGCGGACCTGTTTCGGCTCTGTGCTTTGATTCTTCAATCCGCCACCGGCTTTCTCAATTCAGGAAAAACTTCTGTGCCCATAGAAATGGAGCAGCGAATCGTATTTTTCGCACCCCCGGTTGTCAACAAAAATTTTCTTTGTGAAGATAGAATGACGATTCTGTTTCCATCCGACTTTGGCACGAAAAAGAATTTCTTTGGCTTTGCCCTCACTCGGCCAGAAACAGAGGAAGTTTTCTGCCTGGACCGGCGCAGTCTTCTTAGCCGCGGAAGCATCTTGCATGAGAACGGCCGCGCTCGGCGCGCTGCTCGCCAGGTCAGAATCCGCTCTTGATAAAAACAGAGAAATTGTTGCGATACCGGGCGAGAGATCAAACGACTCACGAGAAAATTATTGCCGTTCCCTGCGATCTTCTGGCGGGGGAATAAAACCGGCGCCGTTAAACAACCAGCCGCAACGAACCCACGGCTCTTTTTTGATTCTTACTTTTTGAGTTTTTCCTGACTCAGATGACGCCGGCCAAACTCGATTCCATCTGGACTCAAACGTTTGCGCTTTTGTGTCTGGCTCAGTTGCTGGCCTACGCGCACAACGCTTTGCTGACGCCGGCCATCCCGCTTTATGTAATCCACATCGGCGGCTCGCCATTTGTCGTCGGTTTGGTCCTGGCGGCTTTCGCCGCAACCAGCGTTGTCTTTCGACCGTTTATCGGCTCCTGGGCGGACGCCTGGAGCGAAGCCGGGGTGCTGGCGTCGGGATGCCTTCTCATGGGCGCCAGTCTTCTGCTGTTCCTTATCCCTGTCGCCGAAATCTCCATGCTTGCCAACGCCCTGCGCGGGATCGGATGGGCGGGTCTCAACACCGGCGGTTACGCGCTGCTCGCGTTGACCGCGCCCGCGCAGCGCCGCGGCGAAGCGTCGGGTTATTATAGCGGCGCGCAGGCCAGCGCCAGCATTCTCTTCCCTGCAGTGGCGCTGTGGCTGATCGATGCGCCTTTAGGCGGCTTCCGCGCGGTGATGATGCTGTCTGTCGCGCTGGCGGTCGGGAGCGCAATCCTCGGTCTGATTCTGCGCCGCCACGCTCCCACTGGCGTTAACAGCCCGGTCACTGCTGCATTGGACAAACTCCGGATTAACCGCTTCGCTTTCGTCGAAAGGGAAGTCTTATTGCCGTCTGCGCTCCTGTTCTGCTTGAACCTGACCTACCCCGCGGTCAGCGGATTTCTCGTACTCTACGCGCGCGCCATCGGGATCGAAAACGTCGGCTGGTATTTCGTGGCGGGCGGCACTACGAGCCTGCTGGCGCGGCCTGCTCTCGGTCGTGTCGCCGACAGGATCGGCTACGGCCCCTCGCTTGCAGCCGGTTTCGTCTTTGAAACATTCGCCCTGTTGCTGCTGGCCGTCGCTTCCGGCCTCACGCTTGTGCTCGTCTCCGGGATTCTCTTCGCGCTGGGCAATGCCATCGGCTCATCGACGATCCTGGCGCTGGCCATACAGCGGGCCGACCCGCAGCGGCGCGGCCGGGCGATGACATCGTTCTCCGTAGCCTACCCGCTGGCCGCGGGGATCGGCGCCTTGCTGACGGGCAGCGTTGTAGAAGTAGCGGGTTACTTCACGATGTACCTGATGGCAGCCGGATTGGGGGCCGCCGGATTCCTCGTCGTCGTCGCGAGCTGGCCGAGTTTAAGAAGCAACTAGTCGGGGGGTGAGACGAAGCGCTTCGCAATTCTTGACACGAGCGAGTCGCCGTGAGACGGTAGCACCCATTTCTAACCAACCGGAGCGCGTTATGGCAAGAAATCGTCTTATAATCGCCGCTCGGTTTAGTTTTATCTTGGCCTGCTCGTGGGCCGGAACCTGCAGCGCATTTGCTGCATCGGCGACCCCCCCGCTGCTAAAGGCCAAGCAAGACGCCGAATCGAAGGGGTACACTTTTCTCGCGGCGCGCGGCGAGATCGTGGCTGGAGCGAAAAAGGAGGGCAAACTGCGGGTCATAGGATCAATGACGTCCGGCACCTATAAGAACATGATGGTTGCCTTCAAGAAACTTTACCCGTTCATTGACGTTTCAGTCGAAGATCTCCGCGGCACGGATGCCCATCAAAGAACCCTGCTCGAGTTGAAGGCTGGAAGGGCCACGGACTGGGATCTTTGTTACGTTGCTCCGGATTTCTACGGCGAGTACCTCCCCTACATTAAGAAATTAGACATTCTGGGAATGGCGATGCAGAAGGTCTTGGCCATCCCGCCGGCCATGATCGACCCCAAAAACCGCAACATCGTGAGCATCGCCAGCTCGATATTTGCAATTGGCTACAACCGGAAGTTGATACCCGAAGAGAGAGTCCCGCGGCGCTGGGAAGACTTTCTCAAGCCCGACTACAAGGGCAAGAAATTCATGGTAGACATCCGCCCTCTGGGATTTGCCGCACTCGCTGCAGGTCTGGGTGAGAAGTGGGCGATGGATTACGCAGCCAAGATAGCCGCACAGGAGCCCGTTTGGGTGCGTGGCCAGAGCCGGTCTTTTGCCGCGATAATAA
This sequence comes from Binatia bacterium, assembly GCA_050735755.1. Lineage (GTDB taxonomy): Bacteria > Desulfobacterota > Binatia > UBA9968 > UBA9968 > DATMAM01. Next base: position 13,578 of record JBOHVR010000499.1, on the reverse strand, counting down.
CGGGAGAGCAAGCGATGCTTCATCTGGCCTACTATCACTCCTGCCTGAGATCGGCAAAAAAAGACGTCACCCACTCTCTCGAATGCAAGGTTATTGAACCGGTGCCAGCCAGGCTCGATGAGTTTGATGCGGTAAGCCATGCCGCTCCTCATCCTTACGCCACCCTCCTCTGGCTGGAATTTGCCGCCAGCCCCGAAGGTCAGAGCATCATTGATGAGCACGAGCCGCTGAACTCATCGATTTATGCGTCCGACTCGGCGCTGGCAAGAGTAACCAAAGGGAAAAAGCTGTCCGTCAATAATTGGGATACGCTTCAACATACCTCGACTTGGGAGCAGATGGCTTTAAAGGCCTTTGGATTCCCCAAGGCCGACGACGCCAAGAGATAGCGCTATCTGAATAACTGCTGGCTTCGTTTCGTCTCTGAAGACACCGAAACCCTAACTCAACTTTCAGGAGCGGAAACATGACCACAAAGATCGATGTGCCCTATGAGCACTGGGATCGACTGTTCTCCCCTGTAGCGTGCGTGGTAATGATCACGACAGCGGACCCGAATGGGGCCATCAATGCAGCTTCTTTCGCGACCTGCGTCCGGGTCAATCACGAGCCGACGTGCATCGCGTTCACCGTGGAAAAAAACAAAGACACCTATCATAACGTGCTCGCGACGCGGGAATTCGTCGTCAATATTCCCTCCTTCGATCGCGAGATCCTGGAAAAAGTCAGGATTGTGGGGCTTCACTTCCCCCGCGGCGTTAATGAGCTCGAAAAGGCGGGTCTGACGGCGATCCCATCAAAGGCCGTCAAACCGCCGCGTATCGCAGAGTGCAAAGCTCATTACGAGTGCCGGATTGATTGGGTCAAGGAATGGCTCAATCGCCTGATGGTTGTGGGGAGAGTCGTTGCCGCCTCAGTCGATGACGATTGTATGGACAGCGACGGTTATGCTCTTCTGGATCGGCTTAAGCCTGCTCATTATTGTGGCAAGGCATTCCACAACTACCAGGGCAAAGGCACGGCGATGTTCGTGGCCTCATACGAAACGATGCTGATTGACATGACTTATCACGGCCCCGAGGCCGAGGAAAAGTAGCGCAAGCCGGCCTCTCAGAGCAGGATTGACATGTTTCCGCTTTGTCGGCTAGTCTCTCCCTGTCACGGTTTTCGAAGCCGGACCGGCGGAAGGGGTGGTAAATTTTTGCGTCGTCGCTGGCTGGCACTAACGCGATTTCCTGTCATTGAAGATATGTTCGTCGACGAATTTCCCACAAAGACAATCGACTATATGTCGGCGCACCAGGTGATCGAGAAACCAGCCCTACGAGTTCTATCGCCTGGCACCCCCTGGGGTGATTCTCATAATCTAACCGTTTGTGCCGAGCCGAGCCTGTCCTGACCCTTCGGCCGCGTTCAGGATAGACTCCGCCGAAGGGTAGAAGCAGAAAGAGTTTCACTCAGTCTGACTACCAATCTCCGAAATCCTTTAAGCAGAGGAGTTAGAACCATGCACGAATACCAGACAATCAAAGTCACTCGAAAGGACGCATGTGCCACGATCGAATTCACGCCGCCCATCCTGGTTCACGACAAGCAGGACATTCCGCTCAGGCCGGGCCGTCACCGGGAGCTTGGGATCGCGCTCGAAGAGCTCCGCTTCGATAACGATATTCGCGTTGTCGTCATTACCGGCCAGGGCGACGTCTTCTGCATGACCGCGCCCAACCATCCGCACTTTCACGGCCACTCACCTGATAAGACTTGGGACGGCCTGCAGGCCCTACAGTACAGTTTCCAGCAAATCATCGAGATCGAAAAGCCGGTCATCGCTAAGGTCAACGGCGGAGTGAAGGGATGGGGCTCCAGCCTCGCTTTTTCGTGCGACTTTATCCTCGCCCGCGAAGATGCGGTCTTTTGTGATCACCATCTGGCCATGGGCGACGGCAATCCGCCGGTCGGCAGGCCCGGCGCCGGGATCGTGCCGGGCGACGGAGGCACCATTTTTGTGCCGCTCCATATGAGCCCGCCGCTGGCGCGCGAATATCTGTGGCTGGGTAAGCAGTTGACTGGCAAGGAGCTTTACGAGAGGGGATGCATCAACGCCGCAGTCCCTGCGGGCGAGCTCGATCTGGTTTGCGACCGGATGGTCGATGCGCTGCTGAGAAGGCCGCCCTACGCGCTCGCGTTTGCGAAGCGGGCCTTTAACCGTTTCTATGCCGAACGGTTCAACTTGATGTTCGACATCGGCTACGCCTACGAGATGATGAACAAGGAACAGCACGACCGCTATGCTGACAACCGGGGCAAGAAGACACTTTAAGGAGGAGCCGCGATGAACGAGCGTAAGCCATCGACGCAGGTCGAAGATCCAATGGCGCCCGTGCCCATCCCGGAACAGGTTCCGGCCAAAGAGGGACGGGCGGAACTTCCCGGCACCCGGATTTGGTATTGGGACACCGGCGGCGGTGGAGAGCCGGTTGTGTTCCTGCATCCGGCAACGGGCAGCGCGCTCATCTGGTTATATCAACAGCCCGCGTTCGCCAAGGCGGGCTATCGCGCGATCGCCTATTCGCGCCGGAACCATTACAACTCCGACCCAGCGCCCGAGGACAATCCGGGCATCGGCTCGGAAGATTTACATAACCTGATCGAATTTCTCGGCGTGGAGAAGTTCCATGCGGTGAGCGGGGCCGCCGGCGGCAGTGTTGCCACGGACTATGCGTTCTCCCACCCGGAACGGCTCCTGAGCCTGACGGTGTCGAGCAACAACCTCGCCGCGAGGAACAGCTACATCGCCGAAGCGGCCGCCAGGATCAGGCCTGAACAGGAGAGGGACCTGCCGCGCTGGTTTTGGGAGCTCGGGCCTTCCTACCGCGCAGCCAACCCCGCGGGCGTCGAGCAATGGGCCGAGCTCAACCGCAAATCCGTGACCGCCAAGGGAGGCCGGCAGAAGTTGGCCAACGTCGTCACGACACAAAAGCTCGAGACGTTGAAGGTACCGGCCCTTCTTATGACCGGCTCGGCCGATCTGGCGACCCCGCCTTCTATCACGCGCATGATCGCCCGGCATGTCCCCGACAACGAGGTCGTGATCGTTCCGGAGTCCGGCCACTCACCCCATTGGGAGCGGCCCGATTTTTACAACCGCACGGTTCTAGAATTCATCGGCCGGCATTCGAAATAGACGGTAGACGCCGACGACAGCGCTCTATTTTTAATCCCGTCGGGGCAACTCTTCGCAGCTTGCTGCGGGAAGACTCATCTTTGCCTGTTTACTGCCGCCGTTGAATTGTTTCCCCCGTGTAGCCACCGACGTAGTATTGGCGACACGGTAAAACGCGCCGCAACATGACGTATTCCCAGCCTTGCTACACGAATTTCGCTATCCGCCTTACTTTCTCGGCCATTACTACGGCACGTAACTTGCGCGCTTCCGAAAGAGCATATCGTGAGCGCGGGGTATCCGAAGCACAATCTCTAAGCCTCTCCCAACGCAACCTGCATGATTGAAGACCTTTGGTACAAGAATACGATCGTTTACAGCCTCGACCTGGAAACGTTCATGGACGCGAACGGCGACGGTGTTGGCGATTTTGAGGGGTTGACGCGTCGCCTCGAATACCTGCAATCACTGGGCATCGGCACGATTTGGATCTCGCCGTTCCAACCGACGCCGAACCGGGATAACGGCTATGACATTTCAGATTATTATGGAGTAGACCAGCGTCACGGTTCCAGCGGCGATTTCGTGGAGTTCATGCATCAGGCGCATGAGTGCGGGATCAAAGTGATCATCGATCTCGTCATCAATCATACCTCTGACCAGCACCCGTGGTTTCACGCCGCGCGCCGTGACAAGAATTCCCCATTCCGGAACTGGTACGTTTGGTCCAAAAACCGCCCCTCAGACTGGCAATCCGGACTGGTCTTCCCCGGAGTGCAAAAGTCGACCTGGACCTACGACAAGGTGGCGCGCGAGTACTACTTCCACCGTTTTTATAAGTTCCACCCGGATCTAAACACCGAGAACCCTGCAGTCCGGACGGAGATGCGGCGTATTATGGGCTATTGGCTGGAATTGGGGGTCGCGGGTTTTCGCGTGGACGCCGTGCCTTTCATCATCGAGACGCCGGCCCCCGGCAAGAAGAAGCCCGAAATGAAGTTCGAATACCTTGCCGAGATGCGCAAGTTCTTACAATGGCGCTGTGGCGACGCGATACTTTTGGGCGAGGCCAATGTCGTGCCCCCGGAAAATAAGAAATATTTTGGCGATGACGGCGATGGTATTCACATGATGTTCAATTTTTTCGTCAACCAGCACCTTTTCTATGCGCTGGCTACGGCTGACGTCGCCCCTCTTGGCAAAGCGTTGCAGGCGACGAAAAGACTCCCGCCCACCGCGCAATGGGCCCACTTCCTACGCAATCACGACGAGCTCGATCTGGGCCGGCTTACGCAGGAACAGAGGGCCAAAGTATTAGCAAAGTTCGGTCCCGCGCCGGAAATGCAGCTTTATGACCGCGGCATCCGCCGCCGCCTTGCGCCCATGCTCGGTAACCAACGGCAACTCGAGCTCGCTTACAGCGTGATGTTTTCACTACCCGGCACGCCCGTGATCCGTTACGGCGATGAAATCGGAATGGGCGATGACCTCTCCCTCAAAGAACGCGATGCCGTCCGTACTGCGATGCAGTGGAACACTGAGCCGCAGGCGGGCTTCTCTCATTCTGAGAAAATTTTACACCCTGTAATCCATAAAGGCCCGTACACCTATGACCAAGTGAACGTTGAAGCACAAAGGCGAGACCCGGGCTCTCTGCTAAGTTGGACAGCCTCTATGATCCGGCTTAGAAAGGAATGTCCGGAAATCGGGTGGGGCGATTGGAAGATCCTCAAAACCGGTTCGCCCAGCGTTCTTGCCCTGCGCTATGACTGGCGCGGCAATTCGCTCGTGATCATGCACAACTTCGCTGAGAAGGCGTATGAAGCGCGCATCAAACTCGACGTGCAAGGAGGCGAAAAGCTGGTTAACCTTATGGTAAAAGATGAAAGCATCGCTGACGAAAGCGGCGCTCACAAGATAGCGCTCGAAGCGTACGGCTATCGCTGGTATCGAGTCGGTAGCCTGAATCATATCCTTCGCCGCACAACGGAATGACATGAGTGCGGCAAACGTCAGGCCGTCTTTATTGCAAACCAGACGACCGGCTCTTTCTTTTTTTGATTTTTACTCATCGACCGCGAAGCGGCATGCTATGAAACAAATCGCTCGAATCTAAAGCTACTAATATCGATCCTACTCTTCCCATCAATAACGAGTTCCGCGAGAACTTCACCGATTGCCGCCGAGTGTTTAAAACCATGCCCGGAACACGGCGAAGCAATGAGAATCCGACTCCGCCCGGGATAGAAATCAATCAAGAAGTTCGAGTCAGAAGTTGTCGTATACAGACACGTTTCGGCCTTCCCACAAACGCTCGCAATCTCAGGCAGTCTGCCGCGCACATAGGTTTTGTACATGGATTCTTTTTCTTCCTCGGCAATTTGGCGATCGACTTCGGCCGGAGTAGTGACGTTTGCATACTGTTCGCTCGCCACTTTGACCGTTTTGCGATCGAGGCTGGGAAAACCGTAAAAAAACCGCCGCCTTGGCCGAGAACCCAGATGAAAATCGGAAACTTCCCAACCGAAAACTGCGCTCGTGAATCATCTCGGATATTGAACCAATACATCACTTGACGATGGATTTTGAGATAACCCGAGTAGGGAGGCTCAAGAAACCGCGTGATCCAAGAGCCGGCCGCAATAACAAGTCTTTCCGTCCCGTAAACCGCTCTGTCAGTCTCGACAATGATTTTATCACCGGAGCCGCCGTCCTTCATAGAAAGAACTTTCTCATTCATCTGAAGCTTAGCCCCGCATTTTTCTGCAAGGCTTAGTTGGGCCTGGATGCACAATTCAGGTTTCAGATACCCGGTCTCATATTCGAAGTATCCCCGCTCGTCAGTAACGGCAAATTGGGGATAGCGTTGTCTGATATCTTTTGCGTCCAGCAGTTCATGAGAGATATTGAATTTTCTTGCGCAACGAATGGTCTGGTCGAGAAAACCCCGCCGGCTATGCATGACCGCCTTGCTGTGCTGGCTTTCCAGCACAAGGCCTCCTGTAAGGGTTAAGATCTCTTGGCCGATTTCTTTTTCGATCTCGTGCCATAACTCATAGGATCGAAGCACTAACGGAACATACTGCTCACCTTCTCCTATCGCTTGGCGAATGATGCGAGTTTCGCCATGGGAGGAGCCCCTGTTATGCGGCGGCGAGAATTGATCGATTCCTAGAACTCGATTGCCGCGCCGGGCTAATTGATAAACGGCAGCGCTTCCCACAGCGCCCAAACCGAGAACGACGGTTTCAAATCTATTTTGCACGCTGGCAAAACGGGCGCGGTACCGACGATACCGGCGAGCGAATGAAAACAGAAGGGAATGATCTCTTGGGGATTAGTCTGGTCTCTTGACCGCACCCCGTAGCCGGCCCAAGTTCACTGTGCCGGAAGCGACTTTTAGTTCGGCTCCCTCTTAGCGAGTATATCCGGCTCAACCTGAGAAAGACGATCGGCTATCGCTTTCTGGTCGATCGTCTTGGCGATTTCTTCATACCCCGCGTCCGTGACCATCGACGGAAGCCGAGTCTTGAGTTGCTCCAGAGTCCAACGGACCGGGTCCTCGATGCCTTCCTCTTTCATATCGTGGACCGGATGCCTGTTTGAAGCACCGATGTGATAATGTGGTTTCTTGTTGAAACAGTCGAAGCGAAGGATTCTTTTTCCTTCGTCTTTTTCGCCCGCCACTGTGATATCAAAGGTCAGCCCTTCATCACCACCGACGCCCTGGCGGTAGCCCACCGTCATTCGCATTCCCGCCGCCTCGATAACAATCGGATTACTCTTCTTGGGCGCGGATTCTTCTTTTTTCATGGCTCTAAATCCTCCCAGCCGCGATGGCTTTGTTAAAAATTGGACACGCGTCCTTACATCTAACTGCTCACCCAGCGGCGCACAGGCGCAGCCGCGACCCCTAACGATAGCCGATATCAACACGAGCGAAGATAGTCAACTCGTAGAAACAGGAGGTAGGGGTTCAGTTAGGTTCAAGATCTCTCACTTGGTTCGAGATGACAAAACGCTTATTGGGTTGTCATTCCGCGCGGAACCACTACCGAACATGGTGGCGCGCGAAGATTTCGGCGAAGTCCTCTCGTTATCTCTCCAAAGTCTCCCGCGCTACCGCAGCCAACAGGAGCGCTGTCAACACCAGAAACGGAGCATAGACGAGAAAAGGGACGCCGGGGTAAAACCTGTTAGCCAGATACCCACCGAGCAGCGGCGTGCATATACCGCCGACATCAGCGACCGTCCGGCGCACTGCCTGCAGCCGCCCGCGCGCATTCGGCGGCACGACGTCGTAGGTCGAAGTGGCCATCGAACCGAGCGACAATCCGTTCGAGAGGCCGGTCAGGGCGACGAGAATCGCGAGCTGCGTAAAACTGTTGCTGAACGGGATAATGAGAAAGGCCAGCGCCGGAATCCCGGTGCTGGGAACCGTGGTCCACTTTCTGCCCAGTTTGTCCATGATGTAGCCAGTCGGCAGAATCATCGCGAAAACAACCACCCCTGAGATCGTGAATAGAAAACCCACTTCGGTCGGCGTAAAACCGAGATGAGAGCCCGCGTACAGCGGCAGCATGCTTTGAACGATGATCCGTTGCGACTGACTGACGAGCGTGCCCAGGACAAGGACCAAGTAGGTCGCGCGCAGGTGCGGGTGAATCTGCAGGAAGAGCCCGTGTATTGCACGCAGTCGTTCTCTCATCGAACGAATTCCCCAGCCGCGCGGCGCTTGAGCGCTCTTGGTCCCGGTTTGTGACAGCGGCCAGTCAGGCGTGTAAAAGCCTAGCGCAACGGCGAAGGCTGCACAAACGGCATACGCGACAAAAGCCGCCCTGAAGTCAAAAAGCTCCGTAAGAAAACCGCCCAAGAGGGGACACACGGCCAACCCGATATTGTGGGTGCCGTGAAGGCTGCTGATGACTCGTCCCCTTTGCTGTTTGCGCGCGAGATCGATCGCGGCTATCTCGCGCGCGCTCGACCAGAGACTGTCGCCGGCGCCCATGAGCAATGCTGAGCCGAGGATGCCACTAAGCCAGGGCGCGGCCGCCGCCATCAATGCCGCGACGCCCGCGATCAAGGGACCGCCCACCAGAGCGGTTCGCGTCCCCATGTGGTCCAACACCATCCCACTGGCGGCCGTGCCGAGGAATCGTCCGACCCCGAAAGCTGTAATGATCTGCGCGGCGGCGCCGGCAGAGACGCCGAAGTGCTGGATCAGCACCGGAATTGTGGGGATGATCATCGCCCACGATCCCGCGAGCAACGTGCTGCCGTAAATCGTCAAGAGTCCGCGAGCTTTGGGATTGAGCGCCATAACAATGACCAACGAAGCTACGTTGCGCCGTTGACCGTTTCGGATCACCTAGCAGGAAATCCGGAGTGAGATCAATTTAAAAAGACGCAATAAGCCAGCAGGAGGAAACCTGAGTAGCGAAATTGGCGCCGAGGTTTCGATTCATTGACAGGCCACAGTGGCTTGACTATAAGCTCCTTCATGGCTCATTGAGCGTCCCTGGAATGGTTCTGGGAAACGGCAACGGTCGCGCGTCAACGTGAAGGGACTGTGGCATAACTCCGTTCAGGGTTCGACGGGCTCACCCCGAATGGAGTTGACTCATTATTCCAACGCTCAAGCCATTCATCAAATCTAGCCCGGCTCCTGAAACTCTCGATTTACGCCAAAGGAGGCGCCATTGAAAATCGCTGCCGTAGAAACTTTTGAGCTGGCCAATATTCCGGTAACTCCCCCCTTGGTCAAAGCGCCGATGTCGCAGTCGGTTACTCTGCTCCAGGTCAAGACGGATGATGGCCTTGTCGGGATTTCTCAAATCAGCGGCCTGATGCCTTCCGCCACGATCGCGTTCATACACAAGGATCTCGCCCCTTTTCTCAAGGGGAAAGACCCGCTTGAGACCGAGCGTCTGATGCACCAAATGCTATGGAACTTCAACAGCAGGGCGCATGCGGGGGTATGGAGCTTTGCCGTCAGCGCCATCGACGTCGCCCTGTGGGACATTAAAGGAAAGTATTTTAATACCCCTGTTTGGCGTCTGCTGGGAGGCGCGCAAAAATCTGTGCCGGCCTACTTTACATATGGCTTCAGAACTTACTCACGGGAGGAACTGGTCGAAGCGGCCAAGCACTTCGTGGCGCAGGGCCACAAAAGGCTTAAGATCGTAGTCGGCCGGTTAAATATTCAGGGACAGATGGACAGTTCCGGAGCCAGTGCCGAGCACCGGGAGGATAATCCGGCTGAAGATGAAGCCCGCGTTCGGGCCGTCAGGGAGGCCGTTGGAGACGACGTTGAGTTGATGGTCGATGCCAATTGCCTCATGAAATTCGACGCTGCGCTTCGTTGGTGCAAGCGGCTCGAGCCCTACAACCTCATGTGGTTCGAGGAACCTATCCTGTACAACGATACCCGCATGCTGGCCGAGTTGCGCAAGCGCACGAGCATTCCGATCGGCGCCGGACAACGAGACAATTTCTCCAAACTGTGCGAACTGGCTACGGAGCGGGCAGTTGACTTCTTGCAACCGCACGTCGGCTCGGTCGGCGGCTTCACGATGGGCATGAAAGTGGCTGCGGTGGCTCAGGCGTTCAACCTTCCCATTGGAAATGGAGATTACTACGACCTGCACCTGCATGCCGCTGTTCCTAACGGTTGGAGAACCGAGTTTCGCGTACCCAACTGGCTGGCCGCTAACGTGATCTATAAAGATCTGCCCAATCCTGTGAACGGTTGGGTGACTCTAACCGAGCGGCCGGGACTGGGGCTCGAGCTCAAGGAAGACGCAGTTAGGGAATACAAAGCCGGTAACTAATTCTCACAAAAAACTTGCCGCTCGACCTTCGACCCTTCTCAGAGCCCGCCCTGAGCTCCACCGAAGGGACGAACGGAAACGCGGATTGGCTGACACGATGCGGACAGTTAGCGGCGATACCGGTGTAGAGATCCACAAAGCGAGATGCTCGAAGCGGCTCTAGAGGGTTTAGCCGGGGTATTTCAGCCTCAGGCATTGGCGCTGATGACAGTGGGAGTGCTCATCGGCAGCGTCGTGGGGTTTCTACCGGGGATCGGCGGTCCAAGCACACTAGCGATCATGCTTCCCTTCGTTATGACGATGAAGGACCCTCTCCTGGTCATAGCGCTTCTCGTGGGAATGGATGCCGTCGGAAATACTGCGAGCGCTTTCACTTCGATTTTGATCTCTGTGCCCGGAGCATCGGGCTCTCAGGCAACCATCATGGACGGTTACCCCATGGCCAAGAGAGGCGAGGCCGCTCGAGCGCTGAGCGCCTCTTTCGTTGCCTCTCTCTTGGGGGGCTTTTTCGGCGCTGTTGTTTTATTCGCCTCTCTACCGGTCCTGCGTCCGATAGTTCTTGCGTTTGGCTCGCCCGAGTTCTTCATTCTCACGCTCTGGGGAGTGACGATGGTCGGGGTTTTGAGCGGCAACGCGCCGCTAAAAGGAATCCTGGCAGGCATTCTCGGTGTGCTGATTGCGACTGTCGGTCTGGACACCAAATCCGCGGTCGAGCGTTACGCGTTCGGCCTATCGTATCTTTGGGAAGGCGTAAGTCTGGTGCTTGTTGCTTTGGGGATCTTCGGCATCCCCGAATTGATCGATCTCGCTACGCGCAAAACAAGCATCGCGCAGACGACCGAACTGGGGAGAGGATTCCTGCAAGGGATCAAGGATGTGTTTCGCCATTGGTGGCTCCTCATTCGAACTTCCGCCCTGGGCGCGTGGGTCGGCTTTCTGCCTGGCCTTGGAAGTTCGGTTGGCGATTGGTTCGCGTATGCGCACGCCGTGCAGACAGAAAAGAACCGGGAAAATTTTGGCAAGGGCGACGTCCGTGGTGTCATCGCTTCCGAAGGCGCCAACAACGCGAAGGAGGGAGGAGACTATATCCCGATGCTGGCTTTCGGTCTTCCTGGCGGCGCGGGCTCGGCGCTTGTCCTTACCGCCTTTGTTGCGGTCGGAATTAAACCGGGGCCGGACATGCTCACGAGCCAGTTGAATCTAACGTTCGCCGTCATTTGGACTCTGGTGATTGCCAACGTCATCGCGACCGGTTTATGCATGGCTTTTACCAAGCAGATCGCGAAAATGTGTTTTTTACCTTTTTACGCGATCGTGCCGCCGATTCTAGCGTTCATTTTTATGGGAGCGTTCGCGGCCAATTTCCACAGCTATGATCTGACGATGCTGATAATTTTTTCTTTGCTGGGATTCTACATGCGGCGGAACGGCTGGCCGAGGCCCCCCCTGCTTTTGGGGCTGGTGCTCGGCAATAAAATGGAGATGTACCTTTGGCTTTCTTACACACGCTACGGCCTTGAATGGCTGTTGCGACCCATGGTGCTGGTTTTAATTCTGCTTATAGTCGGAACGGTTGCCCATTCAATTTTGACGGGCCGGCGCGAAAGCAAACACCAAGTGGCGCAAGGATGACAACAAGATGAAAAAAATGCCGGCCGGGATCGAAGAGATCATTCTAACTTTGTTCTTCGGTATGGTAATGGCGTTTGCTCTAATCGTAGCATGGGAGTGGCCCGTAAGAGCGTCTATCATCATTCTCCTCTTAGGGAGCGTCGGTCTTATCCTGGTGCTCGCTCAGCTAGTTCTCGACTTCAAGGCCTTGGGGGTAGAGGGCATAGGTGTCGCGCGTCCAACGTTTGACCTGGCGCCCATCGAGGCTGAAGGTCGATGGGGTAACTTGGAAATATGGGCTTGGCTTATAGGTCTGTTTGCCGCGATTCATGTGATGGGTTTTCCCATAGCTCTTCCATTGTTTGTCTTTCTGTACTGCAAGACCTATGGTGGCGGCTGGCTGCTTTCGTTAGCACTGTCTTCGTTAACTCTTGGATTTCTTTACGGGGTGTTTGAGCAGGTGCTGCACGTGCCTTGGCCTGAGCCTTTAGTGGAAGTACTTCTCTTTTGAGGAGGTGTCTCATGGAGCACAGCGGATGCAGAAATTTTCTATTGGCAGGGTTGGCGTTAGCGGTGGGTGTCGGTTTAACTTTTGACCCCGCCCGCGCCGATGAACCCAGCTACGAGGGCAAGACGATCAGAGTCATCGTCACCTCGAGCGCCGGGGGTGGATCAGATACCACAGCGCGCATGGCAGCGCGGATCATGCCAAAATATCTGCCGGGCAATCCGAAGAGCATCGTGCAGAACATGCCTGGGGGAGGCGGGGTCATAGCGAACAATTATTTTGCGCACGAGGTCAAGGGCGACGGTCTTACGATGCTGCTCGGCAGCTCCTCGAGTATCGAAACTTTCATGCGCGGCGGTAGCACGATCAAGTACGATCCTAGAACGTACAAATACATCGGCGCCGTGGCTCGCGGCGGGAGCTTGTTGATGATCCGCAAAGATGCGCGCCCCCGGCTGACAAACAAAGCAGCCAAGCCGGTCGTGGTCGGCGATTCAGACGGCATTCGCTCGTGGGTGGCCTCGACCGTTTGGGGCGCGGAATATCTGGGATGGAATCTAAGATGGATTTACGGGTACCCGGGCGGCACGGAGATCTCCCTGGCTCTGCGTCAAGGGGAGGTCGAGATGTACAGCACGGCAACTGTGACGGTAATCAAGGACCTTGTCCGCGACGGCGTGGTTGATCTCATTTGTATCCAGGATGAGGAGCGGCGCCCGGACTTCCCGGAAGTTGCGACCTTTACTGAAATCCTGGGAGCAAAGCGTCCGGCCGGAGTATCGTGGGAGGCGTACATGGCTTGGGCGGGCCCTCCCGAGTTGGATAAATTTTTGAGCGTTCCGGCAGGCACACCGGATTCTTTTGTAAAGACTCTGCGTGTGGCCTTTAACAAAGCCATGAAAGACCCTGAAGTACAGAAAGAGGGAGACAAAGCTTTTGGCGAAGGGTGGAGACCGCACTCCGGCGAGCGAATCGAAACGGTCATCAAGCAGCATCTGGCAACGTCGAAAGAGGCAAAGGATTTTCTCTTTAAGATGCGCAAAAAATACGGCCTGCCCGTGGCACAATAACAGAGCCGAACTTTTTCTTCGCCTGCGGCGCCTCGGACTCACATGGAAGTCCGGCATCGGCTTCTCAACTACTTTTGACTGTGGCTCGATCATCGAGCCAGCACTTCCCGAGATCGATGGCATAATTTTCAGCGTCACTGGCAGTTGTCGCATTAGTGACGAGTCCGGTAAATTCAATAAGCCGTTGTCGAGGGTTTAGCGGAAAGATCCGAACCCGAGGTAGCCACGAACCTATTTCAGCTTCAAATACTGCGGTAGCTTGAATGTGATAATCGCGATAAAACTCAGCCCTCACTCACTCTCTCCTAACCAGCCTGCTATGAATGACAGGCAATCCCTCGCAAAAATCATTCCGCATCGAGGCAACTGAGTAGTTCCAACAGCTCAGCTTATGCA
>JBOHVR010000498.1:0-6093 GCA_050735755.1 Binatia bacterium | reverse complement strand
GTTACGATCTGCGTAGCCATCCTGGTTTCCGGATTTGTCTCGCTGAGTCTTACTCCCATGCTTTGCAGCCGCTTTCTCCGTCCCGCGGGAGCGCAGCATCATGGCCGTCTCTACACTTTGATTGGTGGCTTCTTTGATGCGCTGCTGCGTTTTTACAAGTGGACCCTTGAATGGGTCTTGAGACACCGGCTGGCAACGATTATGTTTTCCCTCGGCTTACTGGTGGTTACTATTCACTTGTTTGGCGCCGTTCCTAAAGGCTTCGTGCCCAGCGAGGATACGGGGCAGATTAGTGCGACGACTTACGCGGCCGAAGGCGTATCTTTTGGGCACATGGTGCGACGCCAGCAAGAACTCGTGGCGATCATCGCCAAGGACCCAAACGTCGAGGCCTATATGTCCAGTGTGGGCTCTGGAGGTGGTCGTGGGGGGGGCTTCACGGGCCGGGTCTTTATGCGCCTGAAGCCGCGATCTGAGCGCAGATTGAGCGCCGATGAGGTTATCCAGGAGCTCAGACCGAAACTAGCGCAGGTCCCAGGAATCCGCATCTCGATGCAGAACCCTCCGGTGATTCGCGTCGGGGGCCGGTCATCCCGATCGCTGTACCAGTTCACCCTGCAAAGCCCCAATGCGGAGGAACTCTACCAGTACGCGCCTTTGCTCGAGCAAAAAATGTCTACGGACTCCGATTTTCAGGACGTGAGCAGCGACCTGGAAATCAAGAATCCACAGGTCGAAATCGTGTTCGACCGGGACAAAGCCTCGACTTTGGGAAGTACGGCACAAGGCGTTTCGCCGCGCCAGATTGAGGAGACCTTTTACAGCGCCTACGGATCGCGCCGCGTTTCCACGATCAATGCACCGAACAACCAGTACGAAGTGATCATGGAGCTGGATCCGGCCTACAAACGCGATCCTTCGTTGCTTTCGCTGCTCTATATTCGAACCAACACAGGAAGTAATACGTCCCAGGCGTCATTAGCCGCGGGAAACAACCTCATCCCCTTGAGCGCTGTCGCTTACTTGAAAGAAACGGTGGGTCCATCGGCAGTGAACCATTCTGGCCAGCTTCCTTCGGTTACGATCTCGTTCAATCTCAGGCCCGGGGTTGCGCTGGGCGCTGCGGTGGCTAGAGTCAATGAACTGGCCCGGGACACTCTGCCCGGCACGATCACCACCAGTTTCCAGGGAACAGCGAAGGAATTCGAATCCTCCCTGAGGAGCCTTTGGTTTCTGCTGGCGATGGCGATCCTGGTCGTCTACCTGATTCTGGGAATTCTCTATGAGAGCTTCATTCATCCTCTGACCATCCTGTCAGGTCTCCCCTCTGCAGGTTTAGGAGCTTTGCTCACGCTTATGCTCTTTGGCATGGATCTCAATATCTACGCCTTTGTGGGCATCATCATGCTGATCGGCATTGTCAAGAAAAACGCGATCATGATGATCGACTTTGCGCTTGCCCGTCAAAGAAACGAAGGCAAAAGCCCCTTCGACGCGATTTACGAGGGATGCCTGGTCCGTTTTCGCCCCATCATGATGACCACGATGGCGGCCATCATGGGAGCTTTACCCATCGCCCTTGGTCACGGCGCCGGGGCCGAGTCGCGTCGCCCGCTAGGCCTGGCCGTTGTCGGTGGCTTAATCGTGTCGCAGATCCTAACGCTGTACATCACTCCTGTTGTCTATCTGTATTTCGAAGCGGCGACGGAAAGAGTGCGCGTCTGGCGCAAGCGTGGCCGCCAGGGAACGCCCGAGCCCCCGGTCGTTCCGGAAACCCAACCTGCAGTTGGACCGGCATTGATATCGATGCAAAGTATCGAGAGTCCGCAAGCAAAGAGCTGAGCCGGAGTGAGAGCGCGGCTGAACCTCTCACTAGCCTTCACCAATAGTCTGATCTGAACAAAGTCGTTATCACCTATCGCCGCATCCGCTGACGGCTAACGGGACAGGGCGGATGCGCTTCTATTTTCGGGCGATTACTTTCATTGTTAAGAACGTCGGTCTGACGCCGATGATTGCGAAAGGGGTGGAGAGTTACGCTATAGCCGGCGCGCGAATGATGTGCCTTGTTGCGAAGGGCTTATGTGTTTCTAATTCTCTCCGTTTGATTGCCGAATGATAATCGTACCCAGGGCGCATGCATAGACGATATCGCCCTCGGGTTTCTTTCGTTGTTGCTCTCTGACATAACGCAGACGCCTTTGGAACCAGGTGTCCTTCGGCCAACCCGCGCCATTATCCTGTTTGATGGGTTCGTCTTTTTGCTGCTGCTCAGTTGCGTTTTCGTCGAATAGAATCCGTAAGCTCATCACAATTTTTCCATACAAAACCTGCGGTGTTCTCTGAATCCCGAGGATGTTTCTCATTAGTGTTCAAGTGCATTTAATAAACACACTCGAGCGGTGTCAAGAATTTTCTTATGGCTAGAATTTTTCTTGTAGCACGGCAAGTGGAAGATTCCCATGTGAGACTTTCGTCTTCCCCCAACAAGCGCCCGGACACCAGGCGCAAAGGAATTTAAAGCCAACGACCGAGGGACTTCTTGGGGGGTTCGGGGAAAAGCAGGCGAGTGGACATTGATGGCCGCGATCGAGGATACCACCGGGGGCATTGTTGTGCGGGGTGTTTTGCTCGCGAAGAAGATGCCTAGGTATTTGGCATCCAGCAAGACCGCTTGGTGCAGGAGCTCAGGCTTGCAGGCATTGAAACTGTCGAACCAGGGAAATGTTTTTGGCGGGGCGCCTTGTGTAGGCGCTGCCACAGGTGGTACAGGGATTTGGAAATGAATAGATTCGCCAGCAGTCAGAGAATGGAGGATAAAGATCGTATCTGTGAGCTTTTCTACTTAGATCAAGGTAAAGGCTTGGTCCCAACAGTTGAAGGCCTGACCGTGTCGGAATTCCGAAAAGTGAACGCAATTTCAAGAGTCTAAGGTTATTGACGAGAATCGCATGTGAAGACGAGCGCTTCGGCTGAAGCATCCCCGTGAAATGCGGCAGATCCTGAGGACGCACGGAATTCATCGATTCGGCCTCGCCTTCCCGCCTATAGCCTTGATAAAAATTGGCGCAAGTCATAACGGAGGCACAATGAAACGTAGCACGGATCGGATCCTAACGACCCACGTCGGCAGCTTGGCGCGACCCAAGGACCTCCTCGATATCATGGACGCGAAGTTGCACGGCAAGCCGTACGATATCGAGGCTTATGTTAGACGCGTTCGCAGCGCGGTGGCAGAGATCGTCCGCAGACAAGTCGAAAGCGGCATAGACATTGTGACCGACGGCGAGCAGGGCAAGGCCAGCTTCAATGCCTACGTGGCGGAACGTCTAACGGGCTTCGAACCGGCCAGCTCGGACGAACGATTGCGCGCTAGGATGAGGACACAAGAAGCGCAGGCGTTCCCCGAGTACTACGAAAAGTACTTCGCCGAGCATATGTGCGGGGTCGGTCCCAATCATCAGTGGGTATGCACCGGGCCCGTTACTTACAAGGGTCAGAAAGAGGCGCTGACGGATATCGAAAACCTCAAAGCCGCGCTCGTCGGGCTCAAGCCCGAGGAAGTATTCATACCCGCGATCGCGCCGGGCTTTTGGAACAACAAGTATTACCGTACCGAACAGGAGTTCCAGTACGCGCTCGGCGAGGCGCTGCGCGTGGAGTACATCGCCATTGTTGATGCTGGATTCATTCTTCAAATAGACGACCCATCGCTGACACGCCTCTACCGCACGGACCCGTCACTCAACATCGCGGAACGTCGTAAAGACGCGGAGATGTACATTGAGGCATTGAACCACGCGCTCAGAGGCCTACCTCCGGAGAAGGTGCGCTACCACACGTGCTACGGTATCAATGAAGGGCCGCGTATCTTCGACACGCCCCTGAACGATCTCGTGGATCTCATATTGAAGGTTAACGCCGGCGCTTATTCGTTTGAGGCGGCAAACGCGCGCCACGAGCACGAGTGGCATGTGTGGGAAGACGTCAAGCTGCCCGACGACAAGGTGTTGATCCCGGGAGTTATCACGCATGCAAGTAATATCGTTGAGCATCCCGAGTTGATTGCCGAGCGCATTACGAACTTTGCCAAATTGGTGGGACGTGAAAACGTGATCGCCGGGGGCGACTGCGGATTCTCTTCGCAAGCCACCTATACACCGGAAGTCCACCCCAGCGTCGTATGGACAAAGTTCCAAGCGATGGCCGAGGGCGCGCGACTGGCGACAAAGAAGCTTTGGCAGACTGTTTGATGCGATTCGCGGAGGAAAAGGGTAGCAAGCTCCGTGTTGCCGGCGGAACATGGCTAGAACATCATAGGGCAAATTCTGGTTTTCGAGTCCTACGCTGTCCCAAGGCGGAGGGCTAGCGCCACTAAACGCGATTGGCCATCAAGGAGGAGATCATGTCTTTTTTGGATCCCTGGAACGAAGCAGAGCAGAAACAACAAAGCGACCAGCTCAAGCGCTTTGTCTACCAGAACCAAGAAGAGGCGCGGGCACGTTCCCTGCCCCATGTCGTGAAGCAATTACCGAAGCAGCGAACGGTACAAGGTTACGACAGCCCGCACCAGACCGGGGATCACCTCGCTTACGACATTCTCACGCGCGCCCCGCTTTATCAGATGACGTCCCACTTCACCGAGGTGGCCCCGCAGGCGCCCGTCCGCGGAATCCACCGTCACGTCAGCGCGCCTTCCCTGTTCTGCGTGAGAGGCAAAGGCTGGGAGATGAATGACGGCAGAACGTTTGAATTCGAAAGTTACGATCTCCTGGTGATCCCGCCGTACACGGTTCATCAGCATGGCGGAGACACGAATATCGGGTGCGAGATCTATGTACCGGAAGCCTTTCGCACGGATCATTTACTGGGGATCGCCTCCCGCGAGCAGCACAAGCTCAGCGAGAAGCCCGTGTTTCCCGATGGGACCGAACCGCTTTACGACGGCGCCAAGCTAATCGGATATCGCATCAAAAAGGGCGTTCTCGGAATTACAGAGGATCTCGACGTGGTGCTGGGGCCGGAGCCGAACCGGGAAGCAACGTTTCAGGCGCGGCGTCAGGCTGGAAACTGGAGCGGCCTGGTCGAAAATACCTATGACCGCTACGTGAAGTTGCTGCACGACGAAGCGGATTTCTGCCGCAGGGTCACTCACGTTGTTTCGGACCGGGAACAGCCCTGGGAATCGACAGCTCAGGGGAAGATCAAATGGATGGTTCATCCACAAATGGAGATCGCGGCAAACGTGATGTGGATTTACTTCCAAGAAGTCGCTCCGGGAAGCCGCTCGGGAAAACACCGGCACGTTTCCGAGGAGCTCCTGCTGGTGCTTGAAGGCCGCGGCTACGACACTCATGACGGCGAGCGTTGGGCTTGGGAACAGGGCGATCTCATCTGTATTCCGCCGATGACCGAGCACCAGCACTTTTGTTTGGGAGAAGGTCGAGCATTATTGTTGAGCGCCATGCCGAGCATCTATGCCGACTTTGGCCTCGGAGGTTTCGAGCAAATTGAAGTTGCGCCGGAATACGAGGAGAAAGGGATGTAAAAGTCATCGTGAACAAGGCTGAGCTTCGGCGGTGCCTTCGTTGTTCCGGGACCGGAAAAGCTTTCCCTGGTGTCTAAGAAGTTCCCATCTTATCTGGAGGGGGAGAATGAAAAGAAAATCTTGTTGCGCAGTATGTTTCGTATTTGTGTGGTTGGGGTTTGGGTTTAGGGCGCCGGATGTCGGCGCGGCATCGGCCAGCTTAACCAACGCGAAGAAACAAGCTGAGACAAAGGGATTCATCTTCGAGCCTAACCACGCGGATATTGTTGCGAAGGCGAAACAACAGGGGGGAAAGATCCGGGTACTCAGTTCCCTTGATCCTGGTCTGTTTCCTCACATGACCGGTAGCTTTAAGAAGAAATACCCTTTTTTGGATGTTACGATGGTCGAGGTTACGGGTCAGGATGCAAATGAGCGCTTCTTCTTGGAATTAAAAGCCGGCACCGTCAAGGATTTTGACGTGGTTCAACTTGCGCCCGAACGCTACCCTGAGTATCTACCGTATGCAAAAAAGTTCGATATTTTGGGCATGGCCGAACAGGCAG
>JBOHVR010000497.1:0-3267 GCA_050735755.1 Binatia bacterium | reverse complement strand
GTGCCTACAGGGGTATTTACCGCACGCCGTCCCGGTAATCAATAGACAAATGTCTATCAATTACATGCATAAAAAAGTATTGGACGCGCATCTCGTTTGCCTGTATGCACTAAGGAGCAATTAGGGAGCAACTCGGCATTCTACGTCTTTCTGACGGCCAGTTAGTGGGAGAAATAAGAAGACTTCGAAGGAGAGGTTTATTATGACCCATTTTTTCAAGTCTCTCGGCCTACCGCTGTTGATGGCTATGTTGGTTCATGATGCGTTCGCTGCTGACACGAAAGCCTACACCTTCATCGCAAGTCACGATGAAATCGTTGCCAAGGCCAAGAAGGAGGGAAAGCTTCGCGTCGTAAGCACCATGGATCCTTCTAACATTAAAGCGTCCAGTGCGGCTTTCAAGAAGATCTACCCCTTTATCGACATCAACGTTGTAGAGAGCCAGGGGGTAGTAGCCGCTCAGCGACTATTGCTCGCGATTAAGAGCGGAACGGCGAAAGAGTGGGACATCATTCTCGTCTCCGCTGACTTTCGCGACGAATATCCGCCCTACCTTTGGAAAATTGATCTTCTTGGGATGGCCAAGCAGGGAGTGGTGAAGATACCGCCTCCAATGATTGACGGCGAAACTAAAAGCATCCTTGGCACGCACACACTATTCCAAGTCACAGCCTACAACAAGAACCTCGTTCCCGCTAACCTGGCGCCCAAGACGTACGAAGACTTTCTCAGGCCGGATTTTAAGGGCAGGAAGTTTGCGGTCGATGTCCGACCGAAAGACGTTGCCGGCTTGGTTCCGGTGTGGGGTTTGGAGAAAACTTTGTCGTTTGCGCGAAAAATCGCGGCTCAGGAGCCGATCTGGGTGCGCGGTTCCAGCAACATCATGCCTCGTATCCTCGCCGGAGAAATTCCCATGATGATGGGTCCTAACTATGGCAGTGTAAGACAAGCGCAGCTCAAGGATCCGACTGGCGTGCTGCAATATTCCATTCCAGAGCCTGTGCCCGTAAGGTTTGGCAATTCTCAGGCGATTTTGGCGACCGCAGAGCATCCTTATGCTGCGATTCTCTGGCTGGAATGGTTGGCAAGCCCCGCGGCTCAGAAGATAGCTGACGACACCGAACCGTTCGCCTCTTCCATGTACGTGCATGGTGGCTCGGTGGAGCAAGAACTCAGAGGAAGAAAGCTCTCCATTGAGGATACGGAGGCACTTCGCCATGTCCAAGAATGGCGAAAAAAAGTAGTAGAAGCATTCGGGTTCCCAAAGGCTAAATGAACACGGCACGCAATCTCAAAATGTAGGGGAAAGCCATGGCAAGAAATGGATTCAAAATATTCGACTCGGACACACACGTCGGCCCGGCCGCTGAGATACTCGAACGTTATCTTACACAGGCAGAAAAGGAGAAGCTTGCGGCTTACGAGCCACACAAGTCGGTTCACCAGAGAACTGGACACGTAACCTACACACGCGGAATCCGGGACTACCGGCGCCGGCTCGGCTCATTGGAAGCGGAAACGAAAGGTGCGCGTCCTAGCAGAACCCGCATCGGAGAGCCGTCGCTTCGAGTTGATGATGATCCCGCTGAACGTATCAAGGACATGGATACAGAAGGCGTAGACGTCAATCTAACGCTCCCTTCAGCGTGGTTCGGTACATTTACCATGAGCGAGGAAATCGAGCTCGAAACGGCGATGTACCGCGCATATCATCGGTGGATGGCCGATTACTGCGGGGCGTTTCCGACGCGGATCAAGGGCATTATTCTCGTTTGCTTTCGCGACATTCAGGGCAGTCTAAGAGAGCTGGAACGCTGCGCAAATCAAGATTGGCCGCTCGCCGCTTTCGTGTACGCTCCCTCGGGAATCCCGTTGGATCATCCGGATCTGGAGCCGGTATGGGCTGCGTGCCAGCACTACGATCTCTCCGTGGCACTGCACACATTTACGGCCATGCCGCCGTATGCGCCAGGCGGACTCGACACATGGGAAAACCAATGGTTACAGCGTTCTGCGGCACATCCCTGGTGCGGCATGCGCAATATGGCTGCGCTGTTGGGCGCGGGTGTCATGGATCGCTACCCGCGATTGCGAATCGGAGTGCTTGAGGCAGGGCACGGTTGGTTGCCATTTTGGATGGGCAGAATTGACGAACATGCTCGATCTATACCAACGGCGCTGCCAGAACTCAAGATGAAACCGAGTGAGTACGTGCATAGCGGCCGTTACTTTCAGAGCATTGAGCTGACCGAAGGAGACAAACTCACCACGGCTGTTATCGATATCGTAGGCGAAGATATCCTGATGTATGCCTCTGACTATCCTCATGCAGAGAGCTGGTTTCCCCGATCCGTAGACATTGTGATGCAATGGGACCTGGCCGAACGTGTAAAGCGGAAGCTCTTCTGGGAAAATGCAGTCAGATACTATACCAGGTACCGCCCGGACTAGAGATTCAGCGCGCTTTGAATAGAGCGAAATCCGACAGGAGTCGAATTCAATGTCGCAAGGAGACCACTGTATGCCTGATATCAACCCCACGACCCGATTGAAGCAATTGATTCATAGAACAGACCGCGTGCTCGTAATCATGCACACACCCAGCGTAGCTCACGCCCGCATCATGGAGAAAGCAGGAATCGAGGCGGGGTTCGTGGGGACCGACGGTGTCGTTGGTGCGTATACGGGACTGGCAGATGTAGGAGTGGCGACCATGACGGAGTGTGTGATGATTGGCGGCTGGATTGCCCGCGGTGTGAACTTCCCGGTGATGCTGGACGGAGATACCGGTCATGGTGGAATCATGGCTGTGCGCCGCATGGTGGCGGAGTCCATCAAAGCGGGCCTCGCCGGGCTGCGCCTGGACGATCAACCCATCGAGAGAAAACGAACGACGCAGATTTCTGGACTAGAGGTCGCGCCACTCGAATTGGTGTTAGCCCGTTATCGCGCCGCAGTTGACATGAAGAACGAAATGGATCCTGATTTTGTGATTTCAGCGCTGTGCTACGCGCGCGAAGCAGTGAACGGAGGAATGGAAGAGTGCCTGCGCCGGATCAAGGCCTATGAAGAGACAGGCGTGGACTGGGTTCAGATGCAAGCGCCTCACTCGCTTGAAGAGATCAAACAAGCGCGCGCGATTGTCTCCTGTCCCTTTTCTTTTCACAACGGCAATCTTCCTCGAATCCCGAGCCTGCGCGAGCACATGGAGATCGGAGTGAACATCGCCTGGCACGCCGGATTTGCCAGTACGGTGACTTACATGGC
>JBOHVR010000496.1:0-17677 GCA_050735755.1 Binatia bacterium | reverse complement strand
GTTTCTCTCCATCCTATCGGCGGGATTCCGCCGGAACTTACCCAGCCCATCGGGGAGTGTCAATAGCGTACTCTACTCATTTCATTAACTTCGCTCGGGAGTTCGCCTCCTCTGGTGAGAGTGGAATTCAGTCGAATGACACCCGAGATCGCTGGAATTTTGCGATTCGGAGCGGCCGGCGCTGGTTCGACGCGTCAAGGTACGGTGTATCTGAGAAGGATGAGAATGTCTTCCAAATTTTCCCTATCCAACGCGCCGATGCCTGCGTCGATAGTCCATTTCTTGGGTGGACTGCCGGAAATTGCAAAGTCTCCTTGCTAAAGATGCGCGCGGGATCGGCAGGATCAGCGATGCGGCTTTTAGAGGTCTTGCCGTACCACGTCGTGATGTTGTCGCGGGAAATCGACCGCCAGAAGCTGTCCGAAGCATCATTCTGATTAGCCCAGCGCTCGATGCGCGGGCGGTAGATGGAGACGGCTTCTCTTCGGAAAGCAATTGCTGTGCGCGCCGCTAAATATTCTTAGTTATATTTTCGGAAGCCTTGAGAATGAGTTTTTCCAGGTTTTCGTAAGGGTGTGCACCAACAATCATGTAACGTCCGGCCACGAAGGTTGGAACCGCACTCACACCCAATTCAGCGCAGCGCTTCCAGTCTTCATCGACGGCCTCTTTGAAACTCCGGCTAACGAGGACTTCCATCGCTTCGTCCGGCGGTAGTCCCCCTTTTGCGGCGATCTGGACGAGAACCTCGGGATTGCCGATATTCTTGAGGTCGACGAAATAGGCGCGGAAGATCGAATCGTGGATTTGGCCGGCTGCGCCCTTGGTTTCCGCCCACTTGGCCAATTCTTGCGCGAGACGGCTGTTATAACTCATGTTGCGCGCGCCGTTGTAGGGAAGGCCTTCTTCTTCCATGCGAGTTTTCATCTCACTGCCCCGGCGCGGATCAACGGGACGGGGTCTTCCTTCCGCCGGCGTGTCGGGATGGAGCGGAAAGTGAGTGACTTTGAGATTCAAGCCGTAGTTCGTTTTAAGTTTCTCAATACGCCCGGTACTGAAATAACACCAGGGTCAAACGTAATCGGAAAAAACTTCGAGAGTTAGGGGCTCTGGCATGGCGCCCTCCCTTCGTTGCACTAATCCTTTTCATTCATCCTAAACGGACTCGTCGTTCCTGCCAAGTGCCGAGCTAATCCTGTTCCAGAAACTCCCGGATGACCCGGTGAACGAACTCCGGGTGGCTGGCGAAATAGGCATGCTTCGCGTCCGGTAATGTCACCCGCCGCGCGTGCGGAATACCCAGTGCGAGCGCTTCCGTAGAGGCTTGGTGCGATAGATCGCTCGATGCGTCGCGCTCCTCGCTGCCGATGAGAATAAGCGTGGGGACGCTAATCTCTTTTAGGCGGTCGCTGGTGTCGTGTTCCTGGCGCGCGATCAGGTGGCGCAAGTTGAACTCAACCGGGCAGAGATGGGCGAAGCGCGCCTGTAAATATCGCTCGACAAGATTCGGATTCTTGTCGGCAAATTCTTTGGTGAAGCCGACCTCGAGCCAGTGATGGCGCAAATAATTCTCATACCCGCGCTCGATCATTCCTTGGCAGACTTTGAAGGGAAGACCCTTGGTTTCGGGAAAGGACGCGCCGGTTGAAGCCAAAATCAATTTTTGCACCTTGTCCGGGTGGTCGAGGGCCAGTAGCTGCGCGACTCTTCCGCCCATCGAGTGGCCGAGCACAATTGCTTGGTCCGCTTGCAAATGATCCATAAGAGCCGCCAAATCAGCAGCGAACATTTGCGTGGAATATTTGATCGACGGTTTTCCCGAGCGGCCGGTGCCGCGGTAGTCGAAAAGGACCACCCGATGGTCGCGGGAGAACTCGGGAACCTGGTAGATCTTCCAGACCTCGCAGTCTGACGCGGTTGCATTCAGGAAGACAAAGGGTCTTCCACGGCCATGCGCCTCGTAGTAGAGTTCCACGTCCTTGAGCTTCACAGTCGGCATGTCAGGACCTTGATAGACGCTTTTTATTCCAGACGGTCTTTTGAAACAAGCCCCCCACGAGCCGTCGGCCAACCAAGCGGAGCGAAGAAATGGCTGTGCTCCGAGTTGCCGAAGTCGCGACGGTCAAAACCTCCCTGTTCCGTGTGATGTCTGAATCCTGAATCATGTGCGCGCGGATCTCATTTTCGAGTGCCAGAAACTCGCGAGCGTGAGAACCGTGGCGGTCAACGTCCGCTGATCTCCGCCGTTAGAGTCACGGTTGCGCGGACCTCGATGGTGCCAGTTTCGACCGGCGTCTGCGCCGGCATGGCTTCGGCGCGGAACGCAACTCCTTCAGCCATGATCGGCCGGACTCCCCGGCCGCTTTCCGTGACCGATTGCACTCTGGCGATCGTGACTCCCAGGGCGCGCGCAATCTCTTCAGCCTTGGCCTTGGCTTTAGTGGTCGCGTCACGCAGGGCATGTTGCTGGGCGGCTTGTTCATCTTTGAGCGTAAAGACCAGACGCTGGACCCGGTTGGCGCCCGAACGCATGGCGGCATCGATGAGTTTGCCTACGTTGTTGAGAGCCCAGACTTTGGCGCGCACAATATTGCTCGCCGTATAGCCGACGATCTCGGGCTTGCCGCCTTCCTTCGGATAGCGATAGTTAGGCGTTAACGAATAACCGGCGGTTTTGATTTCACCTTGAGCGCCGGCCAATTTCTTTAATTCCGCGATGACTTGGGAGAGCTTGGCGGCATTTTCGTTACCGGCGTCGATCGCCGTGTGCGACTGAGTTACCACCCCAATATCGATCTCTGCCTGATCCGGCTCGACCGTAACCACCGCCTCGCCGATGACCGTGATGCTCGGCGTCTTGGATTTTGGATCGATATCTTGAGAATAGGCTGGAAACCGACAGGCAACAGCCAGGACGAGCGCGAAAAATAGCACGGGTTTCTGCATAGGAGTAAAGACTAGCGCACGCTTTGGTTGTGGTTCAATCCAGAAGGATATCCGTCATTTCCGAATCGTTCTACCGGGAAACTAGAAAGAACCATGACCTGTGTGCGTGCGACCTGCCCGCGGCAGCAGGCGGGCGCACAGGCAGGCTGGAGCCCAATTCGTGTCACTTGCGCAAGATCAATCGGTATCTGATCTTGTTCCATGAGCGGGCCTTAGCGCCGCGCCGTTTCATGAATGCGCGCGAACGCTGTCATTGCGAGATCAACGTCCTCGGGGCTGTGCCCGGCGGAGAGCTGCACGCGGATGCGCGCCTGGCCTTGCGGCACTACGGGATAAAAGAATCCAGTGACGTAAATGCCTTCGTCGAGCAAGCGGTTGGCTATCTCTTGTGCGAGAGTGGCGTCGCCGAGCATAATCGGGACGATGGGGTGTTCGCCGGGTCGAATGTCAAAGCCGCGCTCTTTCATGCCTGTTCGAAACAGGCGGGTGTTGCGCATGAGACGCTCGCGTAGTTCGGCCGATTGGGATATTAACTCCAGCGCCTTCAGTGAAGCGCCCACAATAGCGGGCGCAAGCGTATTCGAGAAGAGATACGGCCGGGAGCGCTGGCGCAGCATTTCGACAATCTCGCGGCGGCCGCTTGTGTAGCCGCCACTGGCACCGCCTAGAGCCTTGCCCAACGTTCCGGTGATGATGTCGATGCGATCCACGACGTCGTGGTGCTCGTGTGTGCCCCGGCCACCGCCGCCCAAGACGCCGACGGCATGAGAATCGTCGACCATTACCAGCGCATCGTATTTCTGCGCCAGCTCGCAGATGCGCGGCAGGTTGGCAATGGTGCCGTCCATCGAAAAGACCCCGTCGGTGGCAATCAGGCGAAAGCGCGCGCCACCGGCCTCTCGGAGTTTCACTTCCAGGTCGTTCATGTCGTTGTGCAAATAGCGGAGACGCTGCGCCTTGCACAGGCGAATACCGTCAATGATGCTCGCATGGTTGAGCTGGTCGCTAATAATGGCATCTTCGGAATCGAGCAGAGTTTCGAATAGACCCGTATTCGCATCGAAGCAAGAAGTATAAAGGATCGTGTCTTCGGTGCCGAGAAATTCAGAAAGCGCGCGCTCCAGTTGCTTGTGAACTTCCTGCGTGCCGCAGATAAAGCGCACGGACGACAAGCCGTAGCCCCACCGGTCCAGTGATTGGCGTGCCGCCGCGATCAGCTCCGGGTGGCTCGCCAGACCTAGATAGTTGTTGGCGCAAAAGTTGATTACCTTCTTTGCCCCCCGCACACCAATATGCGAGCCCTGCGGAGTCGTGATGATCCGCTCGTCTTTGTAAAGGCCGCTGTTCCGGATGTCGCGAAGCTGTTGTTGGAGATGTTCTTTTACGCTACCAAACATGGGCGCCTCCTTTGGGCCGGGGTAGCGATTCTTGACCGGCGTCTATCTTCCATCCTCTAGCCTCGATCCGTCCATTTCAGGATCACTTTGCCGCACCGGCCGGACCGCATTGTGTCAAAGGCCGTCTCATACTCGCTGTAGTGGTAGCGGTGCGTGATGACCGGGCTAATGTCGAGGCCGCTCTGAACCATGATGGTCATCTTATACCAGGTCTCGTACATCTCCCGACCGTAGACGCCTTTGATCGTGAGGCCGTTGAAGATAACTTTCGTCCAGTCGATCGAGATCTCGCTTTCCGGGATGCCCAGAAGAGCAATTTTGCCGCCGTGGCACATGTTCGCGAGCATGTCACGAAACGCGCGAGCGTCGCCGGACATTTCCAGCCCAACGTCAAATCCCTCTTTCATGCCAAGCTTCTTTTGTGCCTGTGCTACGCTTTCCCGGCTTACGTCGAGGGCCATACTCGCGCCCATCTTACGCGCGAGCTCAAGGCGGTACGGATTGATATCGGTAATGACAGTATACCGAGCGCCGGCGTGCTTGGCGATTGCCGCCGCCATAATGCCGATCGGGCCCGCGCCGGTAATCAGCACGTCTTCGCCTAGAACGTCGAAGGAAAGGGCGGTGTGCACGGCGTTTCCAAACGGATCGAAAATAGTTTGCACGTCGCGCGGTATGCCGGGGTCGTGATGCCAAACGTTGGCGACAGGAATCGAGATGTATTCGGCAAACGCGCCGGGGCGATTGACTCCAATGCCCTGAGTATCGGCGCAGAGGTGGCGTCTCCCGGCCAGACAGTTGCGACAGCGGCCGCAGACGACGTGCCCTTCACCGCTAACGATGTCCCCAGGTTTGAAGTCTTTCACGTTATGACCGACCGCTTCGATGACGCCGACGAATTCATGACCGACGATCAAAGGGGTGTGAATGGTGCGTTGCGCCCAGGGGTCCCAGTTGTAGATGTGCAGGTCGGTTCCACAAATCCCAGCCTGGAGCACTTGGATCAGCACGTCGTTGATGCCGATCTCCGGTACCGGAACCTGCTCGAGCCATAAGCCGAGTTCGGGGTTCTTTTTAACGAGTGCCGCCATTGAGCGCATAACGCGTTCCAGGGAATTCAGATTCTTTGCGCAGGATAAATGCGCTTCTTGGGAGTGTCAATCAAAGGAGGATCAAAACTTTGCGGTAGCGGCTCGCCCTATTGAGGCGCTTTTCTCGTATTGACATGAGATGAAAAGTAGGGGATAGATCTTGCCGTTTCCTTGTAATTCGCGGGTGAAAATCCATAAGAAGGAGAAAACGCGATGAGAAGAAATCCTGGTTTTCTGTTAGCTCTAGCGCTTACTATGACCATCTCGTCTGCGGGCCGGGCTGCTGAACCTGGGCAGTTCCCGCAGGATCCGACTTTCTCGACCCTTATTACTACTCCGTTGGCGATTGAGGGGTTGACGGGCGATTCTACCGGAAACTTATACACCACTGGACGGGCTTCCGAGGGAACGGCCTGTCCGGTTTGGCGTATCAATCTGAACAACCCATCGCTGGATCAAATCGGCTCGATTCCGACCGGCTGTGGCGCCTCAGGCATTACATTGGACAATGCCGGTAATATTTATATCGCTGATTCTTCCTCCGGCGGGAGAATTTGGCAGTTGACATCAGCCAACATGAACCCCACAATTCCGTTTGCAACTGGAGTTTCAGGAACGAACGGACTTGCATTCGATAAGCAGGGCAACTTGTGGACGGGAGATGGCACGACGGGCCAAGGGAGAGTCTGGAAAATCACGGGTTCCGGGGCGAACTGTGCGCCTCCATCGCCCGTTAATTGCGCGGAGGTCTTGCGTGTACAGCCGATGGCTGCCACCGGCGTCGAACTCGGCTTGAGATTCGGTTCCGGTGCAACTTTCGGCAGTAGTGTGACGGCCGTCGGGAGAGACGTTCGCACGTTGCCACCGGGTACGATCAATGCAAGTCGAGCCGCAACCGATACAGCCGGATCCCAGCCTTTAGTGGCGAACGGAGTTGCATTCACAAGAAATGGAGATCTCCTGATTCTCGATACAGCGCGGGGCGCAATCTGGAGAGCTCAGTTCAACAGCGATGGTACGCTGAAAAGTGAAACGGATTGTGACCCCGTGTTTGCGCCGGGGACGCTCTGCCTCGCCAATATATTGGTTGCTCACCCACTGATCGAGGGCGCCGATGGTTTTGTGCTGGATGAGGCGGGTAACCTTTGGATTGACGCGAATGAGCGCAACGCGGTGGTGGCGGTCACTGCGAACAATCGCGTAGTAGAAATCTTTCGGAACCAGCCTGATGCGACAACTCACCTCCGTAATGCAGGTCCGCTTGAGACGCCCACCAGCCCATTCATCAGCGGCCAAACCTTCTGCACGTCGAACTCGGATGGGAACAGGCGCGACAACTCCCCCAATACAGCGGGAGAGATTGGCGGGCCGGGCCAGGATCGAGGGAAAATCTCATGTATGAATGAGCCGTTGCAAATTCCAGGTCTCCCGTTGCCCATCAATAACGAAGGGATCTGAGATCATAGCGTTTTTTGTTCAGACGTTTTGTTGGTTGAGACTTAGCCAAAAGGAGGAAAACATGCCCGAGGAACTCAAAGAACTTATTAAAGAATATCGAGACGGGAAGATCACCCGCAGAGAGTTCATGCGGCAGGCAGTCGTGCTAACCGGGAGCTTGGCGGCCGCTAACGCGTTGATTGAGTCTTTTTTCTCATCGCACGCCGATGCCGCTCAAGTGGCGCCTAATGATCCAGCGCTGTCCTCGCGCGAGGTTCAATATCCCGGCAAACAAGGACAGATCTCCGGGTACCTTTCCAAACCGAGTGCCGCGGGCAAATACGCTGCCGTCATCGTGATTCATGAAAATCGCGGCCTCAACGATCACATACGTGATGTAGCGCGACGGTTCGCAAAGGAGGGTTTTGTCGCTCTCGCGCCCGATTATCTTTCGCGTCACGGCGGAACCGCAAAGGTCAATCCGTCAGGCGGGGGGATTAGCGGTCTCCGGGAAATGATCCCGGTCAGCGCCGTGGCTGAGGACACGGATTCTACGATGGCCTACCTGCGTGGCCTGCCGGAGGTTCGGGATGATCGCATCGGCTTAGTCGGATTTTGTTTGGGCGGAGAAATGACCTTTGGGGCTGCCACAAGGGTCAAGGGTCTGAGAGCCGTCGTCGTTTATTATGGTCGCAGCCCCAATCCGATCGATCTTGTAAAGGAAATTGAAGCCCCGATTCTCGCGCATTACGGTGAGAAGGATCAGGGCGTCAACAAGACCATTGCTCCCGCCGAAGAAGCGATGAAGAAATACAACAAGAGCTACACCTATAAGATTTATCCCGGCGCACAGCACGCCTTTAATAACGATACGGGCGACCGGTATCATGCCGAGGCGGCAAAAGAGGCGTGGGGCCGGACGATTGAGTTCTTTAAGAAACAGCTGGCGTGATAAAGCAATTGAAAACTAAAAATTGAAAATTAAAAATAAGCTCGATCTGACACTTTTAATTTTGTATTTCTAATTCGACATGCGCGGTCGTGTCACGCGCTCGAGAATGAGTAACCCCATCACCAGCGCAAGCTGGATCACTGCGATTACAGCCGTAATGTTGCGATAGCCCTCTTCGTAGTAATAGAGGAGGGCTATCGTCAGGGTCTCGGTCCCATAGGAATAAAGTAGCAGCGGAATCGTAAGGCTTCGCGCCGACAGGGCAAACACGATTACAAAGGCCGCCGCAACACCGATGCGGAGCAGCGGCAAGACGATGCGGGCCATGGTTTGGAGCCAGGATGCGCCGTGGACCATCGAACATTCTTCCAAGTCCTTACTCACCTGCATGATAGCCGATTGCATCGTGCGCGTTCCTAGCGGCAGGCCATTCACGACAAGGCCCAAAATCACGATCGCTGACGTCCCATAGAGGTTCAAAGGCTGGGGCAACGATATCCAGGCCCAGAGTAAAGCCAACCCCAGAACGATTCCCGGCATTGTCCAGGGTAACCAGGCTGTAAGCTCCAAGATCGGTCCCATCCAGTGACGCGTGCGAATTCGGATGTAACCGATGAATCCGCCGAGCGCGATCACCCCCGCCGCAGCAAGGGTCGAGAAAATGATCGTGTTGCGTAATCCTCCCATGGTGCGCGGGTCGTTAAAGACAGTGAGCCAGTTGTTGAAAGTAAAATGCTCCCATTTGTAAAGACCGAACACGCGAAAGAAAGAACTTGCGCAGATCTGCGTCAAAGGAATCAGGATGGCGAGGGTGAAATAGATCAAAAACAACCCGAAGATGCCCCAGCGTACCATCGGATGGGGCATAATGCGGCGCGGCTGATAGCCTTTGGCGCTGATCGTGGTGAATTCTCGGTTGCCCAGTATTTTCCATTGCACCGCGACCAAAACAAAGGTGATGATCATCAGGATAACCGCAAGTCCCGTCGCGGCATTGTACTGTGGCGGGTGACGGTGCCGTAAGACACGGTAGATTTCGTTTGCGAAGACATACACGCCGCCCGGAGTCCCGAACAGGTACGGATCCTCAAATGATTCCAGCGCCCGGATGAAAGATAGAATGGAGACTCCCAGGATCGCCGGTAGAAGCATCGGCAAGGTGACCTTGAAGGTGGTTTGGGACGAAGTTGCGCCCGAGGCGATAGACGCTTCCTCGTAAGCCGGATCCATGGTGTAGAAGAAACCGACCAGAAGGAGGTAAAGGAAGGAGGTGGTGTGTAAAACGGAATGAAAAAGCAAGCCGTCCCACCCGTAAATGTCAACCACAGGACCGCGCGCGCCGAGCACCTGAACAAAGAATTGATTGATAAGCCCATTTTGCGGGTTGGCGAGCATAACCCAGGAAATCGCTGTCAGCAGGTCTGGTATGAAGAAAGGAATCGGAATCAGCATTTCCATCATGCCGCGGCCGGGAACATGCGCGCGCGCCACTGCCCACGCGAACGTCAGCGCCAGCACCAGACTGATTCCGGTCCGGCCCGTCGCGTAAATGAGACTATTGACAATGATCTCGCCAATTCCTTCCGTCCTTAGCAACTCGCGATAGCCCTCCATCGTGAGCTCGCCCCAGGCGCCCGGCTGCCCGGTGAAAAAACTCGCTGTCAGCAGCATCAGGGTCGGGTACAAGACCAGTAAAAAGAGGAGGAGAAAGAGAAGATAGTAAAAAACTGTGACCTGCGTGAACGAGCGAAGAAAAGGCGTCACCTTGGAGAGCATTAAAGTTAGAGGCGGGAGTGTCGGAGTATGGAGCAGTCGAGTGCTGGGAAAGCCCGACACCCCATCACTCCATTACTCCGGCATTTCATATTCTGAACGATCAGCGTCTGCCGAAAACTTTTTCCATCTCTTTGAAAAAGAATCCCGGGTCAGCAAGCTGCTGCGTGGGAATCGCCTCCATCATCTTATAGTTACCGACTTCCATTTCGGGAATCGGCATTTTGATTTTGGAATGCGGAATCATTCGGCCTCCCTCTTTTGCCAGAAGCTGGAGATTCGGAATTTCGTAAAACCAGGTTAGGGCGACCTTTGCCGCATTCGGGTGCGTAGCGCCCTTGATGAGCGCGGTCGAATGGGGAAGCCACGTGAGGCCTTCTTGGGGAACGAGATAAGCGAGCGGAGATCCTTTGGGCACATCGGTCAGAAATTCGGGGCGCCCGCTGAAGCCGAGCGCAAACTGTCCCAGCAGGACGGCGTCGCGCATCTCGCGACTCCCCCCGGGCACGATAAACGGATCGACGACTTCCTTCAACTTGCGAATATAATCAATTCCGAGCTTTTTATGATTATAAAACTGGAGGAACTGCCAGCCGCCGCCTCCCGCGCTTCGGGGATCCCGTGTCGCCGCGCGGCCCTTCCACTTCGGGTTCACAATATCCCAATAGGACTTCGGATACTCGTCCTTTTTCACCAAGTTCGTATTAACGATCAACGCCTGGGCGCTGATGAAGAGCGGCGTCCAGAAGCCCAGCCGCTCCTTGGTGAATACGCTCTTGTCATAACCTTCTAAAGCAGGCGCAGGCGGCGTGAACTTCTCCAGCGCTCCCGCGCGGTGGATCTCCATCAAATACTGGTCAACTCCGTCGAAGACGTCCGCGATTTTTCTGCCCGCCGCGTGTTCCGCGCGCACTTTGTCTGTCTGCTCGCGCAGGCGGCCGGTCACAGGCTCGATCTTGATCCCAAAGCGCTTCTCGAAAGCCTCCTTGCCGCCGGCTTTAAAGAATTCTCCGGTGTTGTCTCCTGCGTACCAAACCACGCGGCCTTCTTTTAGAGCGGCATTCATAACCCCGGGGCCCAAGGCTTTGGCGACAGGATCGTTAGCCAGGTTAGCCGGGAGACTCGCAGCGTTTGCCACACGTTCCAGACTGATCGTGAAAAGAGCCAAGGCGATAGCAACCCAACCGGTCCAATTCCGTAAACGCATATCGAATTCCTCCTTTTATCGCTTCTCTCGCTTATCACGCGTGCCGTGGACACGCAATCGTCCTTTTGGAGTGGAGCCGGCTCTCGCATTCGAGAAATATCAGCCGCGAGTCCAATTATCGCCGAATTCTGGAATCCGTTGAGTTGCGAACTGATTGAAGGAGCAAAGGCATGATCCTGCCATGCTGAAACTGCTCCTTTTTCGCCTATTTGAAAAAAAGAGGGGCAGGAGGGATTTTTTAAATGTGCCTGGCGCAGTCAGCGTTGACAACGCCATCGCGTTATCGGATAGTTTTTGCAGTGCAAGCCCGGCGCGTCTGCCGCGGCAGGCGTGCAAGCGGATAATCATTAAGGAGGATAGACAGATGGCAACGCCAAAACCGGACCGTCCGGGGATGAGTGGATTTACTTTTACTAGAGAGGAAAATGAGCAGCTCACCCAGGTGGGTCCGGGGACGCTCATGGGTGATTTGTTTAGGCAGTACTGGATTCCGGTCTTGCCTGTTTCGTTTGTACAGGAACCCAGGGGTAAGCCGTTGCGCGTGCGCCTGCTCTGTGAGGATCTCGTTCTATTCCGCACGCAGCGAGGCGAGCTAGGACTCGTGGGAGCCTACTGCTCGCATCGGCTAGCGCCGCTCTACTTCGGCCGGATCGAAGACGACGGGATTCGTTGCCCGTATCATGGCTGGAAGTACGCTCCCGACGGCAAATGCATGGAGATGCCGAACGTTCCCGCCGAGCAGCAGTTCTGCGACTCGATTCGCCACCCTGGTTATACGTGTGTCGAGCACGGGGGAATTATCTGGACCTACATGGGTCCCGCCAAACAACCGCCGCCCCTGCCCGAGTTTGAGTTCCTGAATTTGCCCGCCGAACAGCGTTTCTATTATCTGTTTCATCAGGAATGCAATTACCTGCAGGTCCTCGAGGGTGGGATCGACCCGACGCACGTCATGTGGCTGCACTCGCCCTATAATTTAGCCGATGACGACATGGCAAGGCAGCACCAGCCGTCGCAACAGTTGGCCGCCAATAAATCGGGAATGAGAACTCCCATGGCGATTGAGATCGTCGACACCGCGGGCGGCTTTATGTACGGAGCCAAACGGCCGGCGGGCGACGGCAAGGAGTTATGGCGCGTCAACCAATTCATCATGCCTTTCTATTCGATGCCGCCGGGCAGCGACCTGCGCGGCGCGCGGATCTATATTCCCATCGATGACGAGAACTCCATCAAGTGGCAGATTAGCTGGTTTTCGACACGCGAACTCATGCAAAAGAGCAGAGCGGATCGTATGAATTTCGAGGAGGAGTCCTATCTGCCGGCGACCCATGAGCCGTACAGCTTCATACGTCCCAAGGCGACAAAGGCGAACGACTACTTAATCAAATGGGAGATTCACCGGTCAAAGCGTATGGGAATCACCGGAGTCAATTTGCAGGACCGGTGTGTCACTGAGAATGAAGGGCCAACTCCGATCTTAGACCGGAGCAAGGAAAACTTGTGCAGCGGCGACTACAGCACGATCAAGGCGCGCAGGATGATGCTGCGGGCGGCCCGTGAACTACGCGAAAAGGGAACGCCGCCACCAGGCATTCGCGACCCTAAGGTCTACGGGGTCCGCGGGACTTCGAAAATCGTCTCCGAGTCGATGCCGTGGGTGGAAGGCGTGAAAGGCGATGTGCTGATTGCCGGCAGTACGGCGCTGGCGTAAGGCAGGTACTTGCAAGTCGCGGCAGCGTGCATGCGGGCCCTCCTATCTGCGAGCGGAAAATCTCTTTAATGGGTTCTCCCAACAGTCGATGATTATCACAACGACACCCGGCATCGACGGCAAGAAGATCAAAGAATATCTCGGCGTAGTTACGGGAGAGGCTGTGCTTGGGCGAATATTTTCCGTGATCTCTTTGCCGGAATCCGCGATATCGTGGGCGGCCGGTCGGCGTCCTACGAAAAGGAATTGACGAAGGCGCGAGACGTCGCCTTCGCGGAGATCTCGGAGGCCGCGGAACGCCTTGGCGCAGACGCCGTGGTTGGCGTTGATATCGACTATGAGGTCTTGGGCGAGAAAAACGGCATGCTGATGGTCAGTGTCAGCGGCACCGCCGTTAAGCTGGGCTCATAGTATCATGATGCTTTTGAAAAGCGGCCCATTTTGCTTCGACCAATCTCAGCAGGAACGGAGATTTGACAATCTATCAATCCAAATCGGTTCGCCCTGAGCCATGTCGAATGGTGAACGGGATTTTTTCCGCAGAACCCGTCATCAGTCGCGATCGAATTCGCCTTCCTTTAGAGCAGCTCCCTTGGTCCACCAGATCTCATCCATTCGCTCGAAAACATCCGTGCAGACAAAGGCGCCCTTAAATTCATCGCGGATGGCGTTGGGCTGCAGCCGGTCCGCAACCGGGATCGCGGGCAGGTCGCGCATGATAATACCCGCAATTTCGTGGTAGGCCTTGACCATCTCCCCTCGGTTTGTCGTTGCGGCGGCGAATTCAAAGAGTTTATCGACTTTTGGATTGCTGTAACGGGTGAAGTTGGTAAAAGGTTTTCCTGTGATCGATTCAGTCGTGTACAGCCGCGCCACGCCCAACGCCGGGTGATCGCGCGTCGTGAGCGGGCCCCACCAGAGGTCGTAATCATATTTTTCAAAGACTTTGCTCATCATCACGGATCGTTCCAATCTTTCCAGATTGATTTCAATGCCGGCTTTCTTGAGTTGCTCGCGGAGGATTTCCGCCGGCCTCTCGGAGTTTGCGTTCCCTGCTTCATACGTTAAGCGGAGCGAAAATCTCATCCCGCCGCCCTTTTTCGGATACCCGGCCTGATCCAGCAAGGCGTTGGCCTTCTCGATATCGAACGGATACTTGGGAACGTTGGGATTATAGGCCCAGGGAATTCCGGAAGGAATGACGCTGTCGATAATCTTTCCTGTTCCACGGAAGCCGTTGTCCGCAATAAAGTTCTTATCGATCGCGTGAGCGAGCGCGACTCGGACCTCCCGCTTGCCGAGAATAGGATTTCCTTTGATATTGAGACTGAGACCGATAACCGAAGCTGCCCCGATGTCTTTGACGACGACGTTGGGCAGCTTCTTGATGCGATCAAATTGCTGGAACGGAAAAGACTGGCTGCCGATGAGAGCGTGTATCTCGCCGGTTTCGAGCGCGATGGCTCTGGTGGCGGCGTTGGGAATGATCTTAAAGATGATGCTATCCAAGAATGGCCGCCCCTTTTTGAAGTAGTTTTCGTTCCGTACCAGGGTGAGATGGTCACCCCTGACCCATTCCTTGAGGCGGAAAGGTCCGGTACCGATCGGGTCGAGATTGCGCGGGTGTGTGACCACTTCTTTGCCCTCATAAATATGCTTGGGATTGATGCAGCCATCGTGGGCGCTGAGAGTGTTCAGAAAAGGCGAATAAGGTTTTTGCAGACGGATGACAACCGTATGTTTGTCCGGAGTTTCGATCGCGCGAATGTTATTGTAGGCCTCTCTACCTCTGGCGTTATATTTTCCGACCAGATTCTCGAAGCTGAATTTTACGTCCGCTGAGGTAAAAGGCATGCCATCGTGCCATTTCACATTATCGCGGAGTTGAAAGGTGTAGGTGAGA
This sequence comes from Binatia bacterium, assembly GCA_050735755.1. Taxonomy (GTDB): domain Bacteria; phylum Desulfobacterota; class Binatia; order UBA9968; family UBA9968; genus DATMAM01. The sequence goes on along the minus strand of JBOHVR010000496.1, from coordinate 3,257 downwards.
CCGTCAGAAGACGCCTTCCAAGATTTGGCGAGCTCCGGATGAATATTGTCGTGCTCGTCCTTGTGGATCAGACCGTTGTGAATATTGGCGGAGACAAGGGCCACGAGTTGGCTGCTTTCCAGGCCGCAATTCAAAGTCGAGGGATCGGTGGTCATCGCAACGATGAGCGTTCCTCCCTTGCGTGGATTTCCTTCCACGGGGCCGGCCGATAGGTTCAGTGGCAGAAGCGCAGCGGCGGCAAGGGCTCCAAGATATATCCAGCGGAGTTGCAGATTCTTTTGCGAACGGGTCCTGTTGCTCTCCATTTGAAAATCTCCTTTGAAAACGGATGTAGGCTTTCTGTGTCCTACAAGGATCGGACAAGAGCTGTCAATAGTACTACTGTAAACCGACAATTGAAGGAGGGGACGTCGCCAAGGATCACTTCAGGTGCCCAAAGCTCGTTGCATCCATTTTCCCTGGCCGGGCATCAAAGAAACTGGGGGAGGCCGGTTCTCCTGAGAATCGCGTTCGAGGATCGCCTGGACCGTGTCCGAACGAATCTTCACCTTGTGCTTTCCGACCTCGATGCGATTCTGGAAATTTCCGATAAGCGATCGTTCTTACCCGACCAGGCGCTAAGGCGACTGGAGAGCACGGTGCGAGTGTTTTCTGGCGAGTTGCAAACGGTTCATGATTTGTTGTATCGCGCATCGCTGCTAGCCGATGAACAGCCTATTGAGTCTCGATTGGCAAACATGACCGTTTGTTTGCGCGAGCTTATAGAGCTTTTGACCCGTTCGAATAAGCAAGATAGGTCGGTCGCGCTTGAATCCAACCTGCACTCGATCTCTATATCTCGCCAGAAAAATCGCCTGGTTCAAAATAACCTTCCCACACCGGTCAGCTGTACTTCCCCCTTCGGAGCAGCGCCCTAATCTCGTCGTGATTGCCAAAAAACGACACAAAGAGGTCGGCCGGGCGGTCCTGAAAGATAAAACGTAAGTCGCGATTGCCGCGACACTCAAAGAGTTTGTTGCCGAGTTTGCGAATTCCGAGGCCGGCGTGGGCGTGAGGTTGACCGAACGTGTCAGCCAGTTCGCACAGCGCCAGTAGACACTCCACCCGCTCGTTTTTGGGCAGCTCCCTCAGCTTGCGCAGTACCGCGGGATCGATGGAGAGGAGCTTAGCCAAGCATTTTCCTAAGCTGTTCCGAATTCACCGTGACGAGTTTTCTGGCGCTCTTCAGCCGCCGGTAACGTTTGTCAGTAGCTTTCTCAAATTCGGCGACCTGCTCAGACGTCGCTCCGTATTCTCGCTGCGCATAGTCCGTGGATTCCACCTCCACTTTGCGAAGCGCGATGATATCCGCGCCGCAGACGATGCCAATATCTTCCCCTTGAGCAGCGGCAGCAAGCCACCGGCCTAAATTTTTCTTTGCATTGGTAATGGTGAGAGTCTTCATATAGTCTATATACAGTCGCTCTTAGATCCTGTCAATCTAGGTAGCCAGGCTTTGAGAGATGGATGGGCTGTCGACTCGTCCTGGAAATTAGCTCCTGAGGTCTGTATAAGCCTATGGTGGAGCCTGGATTTTGCCAGCCCGCAAAAATGGTAAAAACAGTCCATGCCGGAGTGGCGTAACTGCCCATGTCTAAAAGCCCGCAGTAAAGAGCGCGCAGAGGGAGAAAGGCAAAGTGGGATATGATTGCTCGTATTTTGTGTTTGATCGAGCAGGCCTCGATGCGATTTTAGACAAGACTTTTGGACAACTTGTCTCGGGTTTTACGAGAAAAAGATCGCAGGCAATGTTGGATTCATGGTTGGGTGCCTGCTACCAATTTTCAGAAAACTATGAGCCGGAAAGGGAATGGCTCGGAGGTATCTTGGCCGAACCGTGAGAGAAGCTATTAGCCAAGACGATTTTGTTTACTGCATGATTCTCGATCTGTTGCAGGTATTAAAACAGAAAGGGCTTCGGCAAAAGGAGTTCTATCTGCGTGGGGTTGAGCACGAGGCACTTATTTTGACGACAGCAGTCCAGGCTTACATTTGGAAAGACATCAGCGCTGCGGTCCTTTATTCCGTCTTAAAACTTCACTTTTTCAGCGAGAAAGACCCCTACGTTAAAGAGCTGTTTTCTGGTAACCGACACCGTCGCACACACAGACCATGTCATTCGGCAATCTCGTCCACCAGACGATTGAGGACCTGCACCGACACCTGATCGAGATGAGCGTATCCAATGGCTAAGAAACGTCCACTTAGAACCAGGGAACCGATTGAGGAACTTATCCTTCGGCAGTTTGAGCAGAACTTCCAAAGCCTGAAGTTTGAGAGCGGCCACGCGCTCTCGCCCGGAGTAAAGGAAGCAGCCAGGCGTCAAGTGCTCCTATGCTGGAAACGGCTGAAGGAAATCGCTGAAAAGATTACGGATACCGAAGTCAGGCTAAATCTGCCCGGGCAGAAAACACCCAAAAAGCGCAAGTTTAATATCGAGGGTATTGTGGACATTGTTCGCGGAAAGAGCCACACCGTCATGTACGACCTTAAGACCCACGATCCAGACTACATCAGGGAAAATCGCTCCGAATATGAAAGTCAGTTGAACGTATACGCGCATATTTGGCAGAGTCTTCGGAAGCAGCAGCTAGACGAAATGGCGATTATCGCCACACAGTTCCCAGAAGCACTTAACAGGGCTTGGCAAAATCGTGGTGAGTTTACTGCTGCTTTTGATGAAGAGCTTAAGAATTGGGATCCCGTAATTCCAATTCCTTTCAAAAGCAGACACGTACGTAATACCGTTCGAGAATTTGGCCGGGTGGTCGATGCTATAGAGGACGGAAAATACTCCCCCACACCGCTCAAAACACTGAAGAAAAGAGAAGTCGGGAATCGGACATTTGCTACGCGGGTGTGCCGCAATTGCGATGTCCGTTTCTCTTGTAGGTCGTACCGAAATTATGTGAGAACTTCGAAGTCTCGTGACCTGCCAAGATTGAGGGAGATCTATGAAGACACCGGCACTGGCGTAGATCAACAGGCTCGCTTGGACGCAGGGTTAGAAACGGCCCTTCCCGGTGTCAGAAGCAGATAATGAATTGAGTTCTAGAAAGTAGCAATCTTTACAGACGAGACGCCCCAGGAACTGCCTTTCTCAAGCGCAACGAGAAACATATGGCTTTGTCTGCTGCGTGAGGCGAGAAGAAGTCGGTTCTGGATGTCGGATAAGTTCCAGGGCGTGGATTACTTGAATCTCAACGGCCTCCTAACGG
>JBOHVR010000495.1:0-3722 GCA_050735755.1 Binatia bacterium | reverse complement strand
CTTTGGTAGAATCTCCCGCGGCTTGCTTCGTCAAGGCAAATGTCACTTTACATAAAGGTTTGCTTTTGAGGTATTGTTTCTTGATGCTCATACAAACTCCGTGCTGCGTGTTGCATTCTCCAGAAATTTAACAGTTCGTGAAATTCTGTTCCATAACCTTTCGCCAAAAAAGCTTCATGACTCATTTCGGCCAAATTGCAGTGAAGGAAACAACTTGGTGCGATCGGTAATAGAGCGTGCCCGTATTTGGCGCAGATCCGCAGAGCGGAGCCCAATGGGTTACGCTAAGCCGCCGGGATTGACGCGGCATATCTTTTGCTCAGCACTGGAAAAATCGGGAAGGCGGCAAAACGGATCACGCGTCCCTATACCTGGAAAGCAACCGCAAGCAATTTAATCAGCAAGCTGGAAAACCAGGCACGTCTTCAGACGTGCTGGCAGGAAAGGTAAAGTCAGAACACAAACTCCTCGATCCAAAAAGAGTAACCGCCTAGCTACTAGGTTCGCCGCCCCTTAGCAGCAGTTCCTTCCGCGTTGGACTTCACAGTCAGCACGGGGCAAGGCGCGTGGCGAACGACTTTTTCGGCGACGTTGCCGATGAGCAACCGTCTAACCCCGGTCCTTCCGTGGGTCGCGAGCACGATAAGGTCCACTCCGTTGGATTCCGCAACATCGAGAATAACCTCAAACGGGTCGCCGGTCTCAACCTGATGCCGCACCCGATGGACGCGACTCACCACATCCTGGGAGAACTGCTTCAGCAGCACCTCCGAGTGAGTCTTTGTGGCGTCCAATACCTGCGCGCGCTTGTGTGGCTCACTTTTGTAGAGTTCCAACAACGCGGGATCCGTCTGGGTAATTGAACCCATATAGAGTTCATCGTACGGATTATCGACGACGTGGAGAAGATAGAGAGTGGCATTGCTGTTCTCGGCCACCCTGGCTGCCAGCTTGAGTGCTTCCAAGGAGAACCCAGACAAATCTACCGGACAGAGAATCTTCTGAAAATCCAGACTCATACTCTCCTCCTTGATTAAGTTCGCCCTTTCGTCACTGCAACCTACTGCCCAGAAAACTAAATGTCAAAACCCGAGGTGCAGCAAATTTCGCGCCGTCAGGGGAAAACATCACTAATTTGCCGGATTACTGCAAAAGCACTTTTTGAACCTTCACCTCCTTCGAACGTTCCCTTTTAGTCTCCAAACGGGGCGAATACCGTCAAGGGTCGCAATCGTTACTCTAGAAAAAAGAGTCTGGTCCGCTCCTCTCAAGCTGCCTTCTTCTGCGGGCCGGCGATGTTGCCCCTTCGCTTTTTCGCTGTCATTTGTTTTTTCCACCCCAATAGGCTTTGACGCACATAGCTGGCCGCCACGCCTAAATGGTCACAGACACCCGTAAAGGAGAAAAGCCCTTCGTTAGCATTGCTCATGATCCACGCTTCCGCCTCAAGGAACAGCTCTCTTCCTCGCTGGTCCTTGGCAAAAGCGTACTTCTGAAAACAAATAACCGCGTCTTTCAGGATCGCTAGTAAAAGCTCCTCTTCAGGCGTCAGGCGGCTACGGACGCTCAAGGGCTGAATGTCATAGATGGCAGAAATTGTCATTGATGAAGACATCAGTTCTGCGCGGTCCTCAATATTTAGGTTCATTTTTGGTTCCCCCTCCGGTCAGCTAGGTGGATACGGGCAATGCTCATGCCAGCTCTCTGAAGACGGTACGTCAACGTTTTTCGCCCGTTAGCTGTGCAGAGAACCTTTGACAACGGCAGCGCTTTGGCCGTTGTCCGGTTCTACAGAGACGAGTCCGAGAAAAACTGATCCGTAACAACAATACCATCGAGTTTCCTCTTATGTTCGCGAGCGATCATGTGGAACGATGAGAAGGCTCTCCAGTCGGCTCAAGAACTCGTTCGGGTCAGCGTCCGTTCTAACCATAAGCCGATACTCACTGGGGATTTCATTCAACGGCAGGAACTCGTCACGCAGGCGCAGATAGACTTCTCGCGTCGCGTCGGACACACTACCCGCCTCCTGCCGCTGGTCCAAACGGCGCAGAATCTCTTTTTCTTCCGTCCGGCATTCAACAAAAATCACACGAACTCCAAGCCGCTCAGCAACCTCGATAAAGAGCCGGCGATGCTTCGCATCTTTAAAGGTAGCATCCACGATTGCCCCTTGGCGCTCTTTCAAGCACCCTTCTACGCGCGATGCGATGGTCCGGTAAGTCAACTCCGTAAATTCGTCACTGTAGATTCCTTCGCGGAGCCCCGCTGCCGCGCGTTCGGTCGGCTCCAATCCCGCAAGCCGTTTCCGGACGACGTCCGAACTTAGCAAGACAAATCCGGTTCGGTCACGGATGATTTCAGCTACCGTCGACTTTCCGGTGGCTGTCAAACCGCAGACGATAATTAACGCCGGCGCTGGCGTGCCCCGGGCATAACGGTAGGCCAGCGCATAGTGCCGCCGGGCTCGAGTCCTTGCTGTGTTCCGCTCAAGCTCGGGAACCTCGCGCTCTTGGCTCTTCAAGCACTCAACCTTGCCACGCACATAAGCGCGATAGCATTTGTAAAACGGCAAAAGGCGGAATAACGCCGGGTCTTGGGATAGATCCTCGTAGGTTGTGACGAGTTGATCGCCCAGCGCCGGTTCACCCAGAAAGTCGAGATCCATCGCGAGAAACGCGACCTCAGAGGTTACATCGCCATAGCGGAATCCCTCGTTGAACTCGATGCAGTCAAAAACAACGATGTCGTCGGTTACGCAGACATGCTCGGCACGGAGGTCCCCGTGTCCTTCGCAAACCCGTCCTTCACGCACTCGCGTTTCAAACAGAAACTTGTGTTCCGAAAAGAATCTTCCTGCGAAGTCGCGGATCGCGTCGTACTGCTGCGCGCTGATTACGCGATCTACGAAGCTCTCAGTTTCCCGAAAATTCTCGGCCCAATTTTGCCATACCGCTGCGGGTCCATAAAGAGACGCGCGCTCCGTTGCCGCCTTCTGATGAAAAGAAACCAGTTTCCGCGCCAGCCGGGTAATTGTTTCCGTGCCCACATTGCCTCTCCGCACGAGCCGATCAAGCATCTTATCGTCAGGAAGCCGGCGCATTTTCACAGCGTGCTCGACGATTCTGCCGTCTCTTGGAATCGCCAAGCCGTCGCCAACGACGAAGTTTCCCTGATGCTCCAGAATGGGCACGACGTTCAGATAAACGTTTGGCGCCAGACGCTGATTCAGACGCATCTCCTCCCCACAGAAGTGGCGGCGTTTGTCGAGCGTGGAATAGTCGAGAAAATCGAAACGGACCGGCTTTTTAATCTTGTAGACGAACGGATCGCTCAGAAAAATCCAAGAAATATGAGTCTGCCTTACCTCGATTCGGGCTGGATGGTGCGGATAGCAGTCCGTCTGGCTCAGGGCGTGGACGATCGCGGAAAAGGAGTCGTTTCTTTCGGTCATGGCTTACCCGCCGGCAAACTAGGGACTCCCTTTAATAGACTGACTTATCCCCTGAAGTTTTCAACAGGGAAGCCTACAGTCACAGAGCCTCCTAAGACTCCTCTCCGACAGGGGGCCGCGACTGATTACTTCGCGGATATTTGACAATATGTCATGACACAAATGGCAAAAATATGCTTTCAGAATAACTGAAGAGACAGAAACGAGTGATTTTCTGTAATATTCTGTTTTTGAGAATTCAAGGCACGATTATTGCAGTCTACAGAAT
>JBOHVR010000494.1:0-3626 GCA_050735755.1 Binatia bacterium | reverse complement strand
ATCTACGGGCTCTTGAGAGGCGCCTCCCGGCAAAAAAAGAAACGCCGCAAAAACGCCGCCCACCAGAAGAAACGAAAGTAAAACACAAAATAACGTGAGGCGGAGGAACTTCACGGGTCTAAACCGTTGAGTTAAAGGAGTGGGACTTGGATGCTGGAAGGCCTTGCAAGACTTAATTGGCTACAAGGTTGCCTTTGATCCAACCCTCGACTTGCTTGAGAAAGCCGGCGAAGGGATCCGCCCCCGGCTCGGGCGCAAAATAAGCCTTGCGCATGTAGTCCAGGGCTCCGGAATAGTATTCGAACTTTTTCGACAGCTCTTGAAAAAGCATGAAACCGGTGCGGTACAGCGAAAGATCCAGTTCCGAGACCGTCCAATAAGATTTTCTACCCTCTTGCAGATAGTAATCAAAGACGTCTTTGCCCTCGACGTGAGCGCGGAAGATCCCGGTCATGAAAAGCGTGTAGTCGCCCAGGTACTTGCGCAACGCCCTTTCCCGCAACACGGCGCGTTCTTCATGCGGAAGTTGTCCGGCCTGGGCTAAAACCTCAACCACGCTGTCGAGCCTCCTACCCTTGCGCGACCTGACCTGGTAGAGGCGGTCCGCGCGCGCAAACTCGGTCAAGACTTCCGCCACGTACTCCGCCACGGCGGCGTCGTTAATGCCCAGTTGCCAGAAGCTCTGGCGCGTCACGTTCAGGAAAAACTTGTGAAGCCGTTCGTTGACAATCGGTTGGTTCATAACGTTGTCTCTCGCCTGCAAGTGAAAAGTTGCCTTCTATTATCGCAATAACGACGCGTTTAGACAAGCCGGTTTCCCGGCTAGCGATTTTATTAGACGTAGATATAATGACGCCATTCGAATCAACGCTTGAGCGCTGGAGAACTCTATGAGCACGAATCTGAAAGAAGATTTCTTTCGCCTGGACGGGGCTTGGGCCTCCTTTGAACTTATGGCCATCCGCAAACGGCAAGACTATCTGAAGCCCTTCCGCGTTCTGAAGTGCAAGATTGACGATCAGGTCGATTTCCATGACCCCGAAGCGGTGCGCAGCGCAACCGAAGCTTCGGTCGTCATCGAAGTGTTTGGGGTTAGCGAGCACGTGGCCGCGGCCGGCACAGGTCCGGTTCACGCCGTCGATAATGCGATGCGCAAAGTTTTGGAAAAGCACTACCCCCAGCTCTCCGAAGTCAAGCTGGTCGAGTTCGACGTGCGCCTTCTGCGCCGCGGTGAGATGGTTGAAGAGCTGGAAGACATAGCGAGGGGAGCGGAGGCGCCGGTCAGAGTGCTGGCCATCTTTTCCGACGGCGCCGAAAAGTGGGGAACCGTGGGCGTTGCCCAGGACATTCTTCAAGCCAGCGTGCAATGCATTATCGACGGACTGGAATGGAAGCTCCGCGGCGCATACAAACACTAGTCGTTTTTCCCCGAAAGCCGTCCCGTCAAACCTGTACTTTCCGCTCTTCGCTCGCGCACTTTCTCCTGCTATAGTGCCCGCGCATGAGAGGAAAGGAACGCGAGATTTTTCTCAAGGCAACCCTATTCGTTCTCCTGGTTGGGCTGATTTTGATCCTGAGCCACTACGGCCCGCAGCCGCTTTCCGACTTTGAGCGCTTGTGGGAAAACATCGAAGATCCGGCCGAGTTCTCCTCCAGAAAAGAACGAATCAAAAGGGTTCTGGTTTCTTTCGGCACCTATTCCTCGGGAGTTTTTGTTCTGATCCAGGCGCTTCAGGTGGTGGCTTCGCCCGTGCCCGGGGAGCTCACCGGCGTTCTCGGCGGCTATATTTACGGCAAGTTTTTCGGGTTTTTCCTGTCAACGATCGGCTTGACTTTTGGTTCATGGCTCGCCTTCGAGCTGGCCCGGATTTTGGGCAGGCCTTTCGTGGAAAGATTCGTCAAGAAAGACATCGTCGAGAGGTTCAACTTTCTTACGACCAACGCTGGCACCTTGATCTCTTTTCTGCTCTTTCTTATCCCCGGTTTCCCCAAGGACTACCTGTGCTATATCCTTGGCATCAGCCCAATGAAATTCAGCACCTTCTTAATCGCTTGCACCTTGGGCCGCATGCCGGGAACCTATTTGCTCACCGTGCAGGGCGCGAGCATTCGCGACGAGCGCTACCTCATAGCGGTGGTCGTGCTCGGCATTTCCGCGATTGTCCTCGTAATCGCCTATCTCTACCGGCGGCAGATCTTCCAGTGGATCAAGGAAATCCGGCAGCAAGACGAAGATTCGGGCGCTTGATAAAAAAAGTTCTACCGATCCGCGATTTGGGCGCAAACTGTGCTGAGCGGGGCTCTCGGACAAAGCTCATGACCTTCGTTTTGGGCGCGTTGTTCTCCGGCTTTCTTTCGAGTTGCCGCTTTGAGGACCCATTCATTTTTTATCCACACGCGCACATCGAGCAAACACCCGGCCGTGTGCGGCTCGCTTTCGAGGACGTATTCTTTACGACCGACGATGGCGTGCAGCTCAACGGCTGGTTTGTACCTTATCCCCAGGCGCAGACCACTTTACTGTGGTTTCATGGCAACGCCGGTAACATAAGTCACCGCGTCGAGAATATAAAGCTTCTGCATGACAAAGTCGGCGTCAACGTATTCATCTTCGACTATCGCGGTTACGGCCGCAGCCTTGGCACAGTTTCTGAGGAAGGGACGTACAAAGACGGCGCTGCCGCGCTGCGTTATCTTCTTTCACGCAAGGACGTCAATTCCAAAACACTAATCTTCTTCGGCCGCTCCCTGGGAGCCGCCGTCGCCACAGAACTGGCCCTACACTACCCATGCCGCGCGCTCATCCTGGAGGCGCCCTTTGCGTCTATCGCCAAGATGGCGCGCGCGGCTTTTCCGTTCTTGCCGATCACATCGCTGCTGCGCACCCGCTATGACACCGAAGACAAAGTCCGCGGTATCAAGACTCGGCTGCTCGTTATCCATGGAGATCAGGACGATATCGTCCCTTACAATCACGGAAAAGAAGTTTTTGCCGCGGCCCCCGAGCCGAAGGAGTTCTACACGATCCGCGGCGCGCGCCACAACGACACCTACATCGTCGGCGGCGACGCGTACTTTTCCGTCTTGAAGGGTTTTATCGAACGTTCGGGGTTGCCCTGAAAGACAGAAATGAATGCAGGAGTCTCCCGATTAACCCAACGCCAGCGCCACAACGCCAACAACCATTGCGCACGCCGCGCCGAGACGGCGCGCGGCATCGCCTTCGGCCAACAATCCCGTACCCATCGCCGTCCCAATCAGAATGCTGATCTCGCGCGCGGGCGCGACGTAAGTGACTGCGGTAAACGCCAGCGCCGTAAGTACCAGAATATAAGAAAGCGGGGTCAAGAGCGCGACACCCAAGGCTTCAAACCGGTGATTGCGCCACTCCGCCCGCACGCGGGCCCAGCGTTTGACAGCGAACGGCGTTAGGAAGACAGCGCGCCCTGTGTTAGCTCCCCAGTCCAGTAACAGTGGCGACATGGAAAATGCGCTGACAGCCTGCTTATCCCAAAGCGTGTAACCCGCGATAAAAGCTCCGGTAAGAAGGGCATACGCGATGGACTTGCGCGCTCTCGATTCATGAAAGTGCTGCGGCCTTCCAGTGAGAATCACCACGCCTGCGG
>JBOHVR010000493.1:0-5540 GCA_050735755.1 Binatia bacterium | reverse complement strand
CCCGTGGGAGTGGTGAGTGGTGGTAGCGCTCATAGTCTGGAGGGCAATTTGCTTTCCCAAAGACGAGTGATGAAAGAGTTGCAAAGCGCACTCGCGACGCTGGAGGAACAGTGGGAGAGCGAGGTCGGGGAACTCAAGACTCTTCAGGAGGCTATGGATGGGGAAGCGGCGCGGCGGGCCTCTCTGGAACAGGGACTCCGCCGTTTGGAATTGGACCGAGTACGCGTCGAGCACGAAATTCGGGAAACGGAACGAGAGATTGAGCGATGCGAGGAATCCCTCAGCCTTTTTACGCGCGAGCACGATGATCTTTCTCAAGCGCTTCAATCTCTCGACCAAGGAATTCTCGCAACCGGCGATGCCATAAATCGAGAACTGGGGGGAAAAGAACAAAACGAGTCAGACTTGGCGATTCAACAAGAGGCTGTGTCTCAGCTGAATAGTGAACTGGAACAGCTCGAAGCTCAGGTAACGGAATCCCGGGTGCGCGCGGCCGCATTAGGAGAGAAGAAAGAGAATGCTGACCTCAATCTGGAGAATTACCTCAAGGTCCAACAGGAGCTTTCAGTTCAAATCCAATCGCGGGAACACGAGATTTTGGATCTTAGTCGCGGAAAGGGAGATCTGGAAAATTCTCTTAAGTCGATGCGATCGTTAATTGAGGAGGAAAGAAGGGTGTTGGTGGATTTGGAACAGTCGTTGGAGGCGCGCCGCGGTGCCTATCGCGGCCTTTCCCAACGGCTTGGAGCCATGGAAGGAATAATGAGCGACTTGCGCACAGAGGTGGAAAACGCACAGGGCGAAAGGAACCGATATCAGCTCATACTTTCGGAAAAAAAGTTGAGTCTTGAACATCTTTTGAGTGGTCTAAAAGAAAAGTATGACCTCGAGCTCGCTGCTGCGCCCGGTGCGAGCGTGGGCGTCGAAAGCGTGGAAGAGCTGGCCGCTCAAATCAGAGAGCTACGGTCTCGCCTGGAGCGGATGGGAGACGTCAATCTGGCCGCCATCGGGGAATTCGAGGACCTTAACAATCGCTACCAATTTCTCAACGATCAGCGGCAGGACCTGGAGAAATCCGTCGCCGATCTGCGCCAGGTCATTGCCAAGCTGAATCGGATTTGCCGCCTCAGATTTCGCGAGAGCTTCGATCAAATTAACGAGAAGTTTCAGGACGTCTTTTCGCGACTGTTTCGCGGCGGAAAGGCACGGCTGGTTTTGACGGACGAAGCCGACTATCTGGAAACCGGAGTGGATATCGTGGCCCAACCTCCGGGAAAGAAGCTGCAGTCGATCATTCTTCTTTCAGGTGGAGAAAAGGCCCTCACCGCGGTCAGTCTCCTATTCGGGATTTTTTTGAACAAGCCTACTCCCTTCTGCGTTCTCGATGAAGTTGATGCGCCATTGGATGATGCCAACATTGATCGCTTCAACGATCTCGTGCGCGAAATGAGTCAGACCTCACAGTTCATTCTCATCACCCACAATAAGAGAACCATGCAATCCGCCCAAGTCCTTTATGGGATCACCATGGCGGAACCGGGAGTCTCTCGCGTGGTCTCCGTCAGAATGAACTGACGCCACGGTCTTTTTCAATTTTCAGAGCTTTGCTATTTTGAACTAGCGTCGCCAGAAGGGCGAGCTTATAGTGCCTATGGAGAAACCTTCATTTTTTCAACGCTTGAGGGACGGCCTCACCCGGACGCGTCAGGATTGGACACAGAAGCTGGAAACGCTTTTCCAGGCCCCGGTGTTGGGCGAAGACGCGTTTGTGGCAATGGAGGAGATTCTGATTTCTGCGGACGTGGGTACCCGGGCCACGGAAAGACTGCTCGAGGCGGCGCGACGTCGTTCCCGCTCCGGTGGGTTAAGCGCTCCAGCTGAGCTTTCTTCCTGCCTTCAGGAAGAAGTCGTTCGCATATTGACGACATCCAATGCGACTGGAGTAAATCACGCTCGGTACTCCTGTCGTCATTGGGTGGTCATGTTCGTTGGGGTCAACGGCGTTGGCAAGACGACCACCATCGGAAAGTTTGCCGCCCAAGAAAACCAAAGCGGGAAGAAAATTCTTCTCGTGGCCGCGGATACTTTTCGCGCCGCGGCGATCGATCAGCTCGAAATTTGGGGGGACAGAGTGGGGGCAGAGGTGATCAAGCATGATAGAGGTCAGGACCCGTCCGGTGTTGTTTTTGACGCCGTCCAGGCCGCGCGGAGACGCGCTACCGACTTGGTCCTGATTGATACTGCCGGCAGGTTGCATACAAAGGTTCATCTGCTGGACGAGCTGAAAAAGATGCGCCAAGTTGTTGCCCGCGAACTGCCCGGAGGACCTCATGAGACGCTACTCGTGCTGGACGCCTCCACCGGCCAGAATGCGTTACAACAGGCAAAGGTTTTTAAGGAGTCTTTGGCAGTGACAGGGGTCGTACTCACTAAACTCGACGGCACAGCTAAAGGCGGTATCGTGATTGCGATCCAAGAGGAACTTCAATTGCCCGTTCAGTACGTCGGGATAGGTGAAGGGCTGGACGATTTACAACCCTTTGACCCTGATTTGTTCGCTGACGCGCTGTTCGCATAGAGCGACGCGTTGTAGTGATTGAGGGAAATCCCGTAGCAACAAGGCGGCGTAGAAAATTGTACTTTGCTTGACAACCTGAGAGGTTAAAACTAAACTCTTGCATGAATTTTGTAGAGATGGGTCGATGTAAAATATTCAGAGTTTTTGATGGGTATGGAAATTGAAGATATCGAACGCTTGGAAGCTCGCATTCATCAGTTGATCGACCAGCACGCCAAAGTTAAAAAGGAAAAGGAAGCCGCTGAAAAGCGCCTCCAACAAAGGGAGAGTGAATTCCATCAGTTACGAGGACAAATTCGTCAGTTTGAGCGGGAGCGCAATGAAATCCGCGAGAAATTAGGCAAAATCTTGGGTGACTTGAACCGTTTAGATTTAGGTTAATCGGGGAGGATCCTATGAAAAAGCCCGTGGAGGTGGAGATCATGGGCCATAAATTCACGGTTAGTAGCGACGCCGATGACAGCTATGTCCGAAATGTGGCGGTGTATGTGGATGAAAAAGCGCAAGAGGTAATGAAAGCATCGCGTCCGGTCGCAAGCTTTAATGTTGCCATGTTGGCCGCGTTAAATATTGCCGACGAATTCTACCGGCTCAAGGAGAAGCACGAAACCATTTTGAAACGCTTGAATCGATTGTCTGAAAGAGTTTCAATGACTTTAAGCGAGGAGGTCAAAGCTAACCTAAACCAGGGGTGATCTTCTTCCCCTGCGGTGTTCGTGATCGATGGTAAGAAACTTAGAACCTGCAAAATTGAACAGGAGACCGTCCCTTGTCGCGTCCGTCAGGCCCTCGATGGTGGGGAAGACTTAAACGGCAATATGGTTTCCACCTGGTAACCCAGGTTCAGGTTCATCCATCCTGACACGGCACAATGGCGGGGGATTATATTTGTGGGTGGCGAAAGGTTGGGAACTCCAGCGTGAGCAAAACCGGATTTTGTCAGTTACAATTTTTGTCAATTACAAGGAACATCAGCAGGCAAACACGAAACTGCCTGCTGAATAGCTGAGAAATCAGGTTTGTGCTGATGTAGTTTCCCCCTTTCGCTATCCTATTCACCCTCTAGGACTCGCCTTTTGAGGTCCGTATGAGGGATAAAAAGCAGGCCTTACGAGCCAGAATTACTCTCCAAAGAGAGTCCCTTTCTCCTGCGGAACTCCACGCTTGCAGTCACCTTATTCAGCAGAAAGTGTTGGAGTTTCCTCTTTACCTTAGTGCCGACATCGTGGCGCTCTATAGCTCGTTTGGCAACGAGGTATTGACGACCGCTATCTCAGAGCACGCGTTGCAGAGCGGAAAGGCTGTCTTTTATCCGCGAATTGTCCGTGCCGGGTCGGTTGAGTTAATACGAGTTGTATCACATGCAGCGCTTCGGCCAAGTAGCTACGGCATTCTTGAACCTACCGATGGTCCCACGATAACTCCGCAGGAACTTCAGAGCGGACTTGTTTTTGTTCCCGTGGTGGCTTTCGACCTTTCTGGCGGTCGTCTCGGACGCGGGCACGGAGCTTATGATCGGCTGCTCGCCCAGTGGGCGGATCAGCCAAAGTTGGTCGCACTGGCGTATGAGTTTCAATTTGTAGACAAGGTTCCCACTGATGAAAGGGACCAAAGGGTGCACTACATCATAACCGAGAGGAGGGTTGTCAACTGTTTGGACGCCGACCCCGCGTCATTGAATCGGACCTTCTGAGCCGAAGTCTGCTCAGAAGGGTAAGAAGGAGGTGAGAAAACTTGGAACTGAGTATGTTAGTCGGATTTGGGGGATTTTTGTTAGGTGCTTTGCTGACTTGGGGTGTGTCCTGGTTTCGCAAAAAACAGCGTCAGGTTCAATTGGAGCTGGCGCGCAGCACGGCGTCGCGCATTATTGAGGAGGCGAAGAAAGAAGCCGGTGCCATCAAGAAAGAAGCGGAGATTCAAGCTAAAGACAGCATGTTGCAGGCACGGGTTGATTTTGAAAGGGAGGTTCGTGAAACCCGCAGAGAGCTGCAAACGTTGGAAAAGCGCTTGCTAACCAAAGAAGAAAGCCTTGATAAAAGGGTGGAAGGATTAGGCACACGAGAAGGCGAGTTAGCACGGCGCGAGGCCGCGGCGAAGACCAAAGAAAACGTTTTGGAGGAAAAGAAGATCGAGTGCACGCGTTTGATCGGCCAGGCGAAGCATCAACTCGAGTCCGTTGCCGGGATGACCCGTGAGGAGGCGAAGAAGACGCTTGTTGATCAAATGGTCGAGGAGGCCAAGCATGAGTCCGCTAAGCGAGTTCGCATCGTTGAAGAAGAGGCAAAAGAGGAGGCGGACCGTAAAGCGAAAAAGATCATCACGTTAGCCATTGAGCGCTTGGCGGGAGATTTTGTGACCGAGCGGACTGTCACTGTTATGCCTCTTCCCAACGATGAAATGAAAGGGAGAATCATTGGAAGGGAAGGACGGAATATTCGTGCCCTAGAGGCGGCCACTGGAATTGATCTGATCATTGATGACACGCCTGAATCTGTGATTATTTCGGGCCATAATCCGATCCGCCGTGAGATCGCTCGGTTATCGCTTGAGAAACTGATCTCAGATGGCCGAATTCATCCCGGCAGGATTGAGGAGGTTGTCCGCAAAGCGGAGCAAGACGTCGAAGATGCCGTGCGCGAGGCAGGTCAGAAAGCGACCTTCGATGTGGGAATTCACGGCGTGCATCCGGAACTTATCAAGCTGCTGGGACGGCTGAAGTTTCGCTATAGCTATGCACAAAACGTTTTGCAGCATTCGATCGAGGCTGCGTTTATCTGCGGGATTATGGCTTCAGAATTAGGGTTAAACGAAAAGCAGGCTCGCCGCGCGGCGCTGCTGCACGACATCGGCAAGGCTGTGGATCACGAAGTCGAGGGCTCGCACGCTATCATCGGTGCCGAGCTTGCGCGGAAGTACGGTGAGTCGCCAAAGATTGTGAATGCCATTGCCGCCCACCATGAGG
>JBOHVR010000492.1:0-6247 GCA_050735755.1 Binatia bacterium | reverse complement strand
CGACCATCCTGCTCAGCAGTCTTCTCACCGCGGTTTACTTCTTCCGTGTGTTGGAGCAGGTTTACGCGGGCCGCTGTGAGGAAAGTGCTTTCAAAAGCGCGTCCGATCCACCGGCGAGCATGCTGTTTCCGACCATCGTCTTCGCAGCGGGCGTGTTGGTTTTGGGTTTGCTCAATAGCCTGGTAGTAAGCCGAATCTTGGAAGCGATCGTGGCGCCACTGAAATGAATTTGGGAGTGGAGATGTCGGGAATGGCCGAGAGCTATTTCTCGTTGGCGCCACTCTTAGCGGTGCTCATTTCGCTTTTCGCAGCCGTTCTCATTCTGCTGTCAAGTCGCCGACCTAACGTGCGGGAGGCATGGACGATCCTTGCGGCGCTGTGCAAATTTGCCGTCGTGAGTTCGATGGTTCCGGCCGTCCTGTCCGGTCTATACCCCGAGATCAGACTTTTTGAGATTGTGCCGGGTATATCGCTCGCGTTGAAGGCGGACCCTCTCGGCCTTAGCTTCGCTCTGTCCGCCGCTCTTCTTTGGATTTTTACTTCATTTTACTCGATCGGTTATATGCGGGCGCTCGAAGAACACAATCAGACCCGTTACTTCGCGAGTTTTGCGGTTTGCCTTTCAGCGACAATGGGCATCGCGTTTGCCGCGAACCTGCTGACCTTTCTCATCTTTTATGAAGTGCTCACGATTTCGACTTATCCGCTGGTGATCCATAAAGAAAGCGCCGCGGCCATCAGCGCCGGGCGGAAGTATCTGGCTTTCCTGCTGAGCGCTGGCGTGGCTTTACTACTGGCGGTCGGTTTAACTCAAGCGATGGGCGGCACGTTGGAGTTTTCCGCTGGAGGATTCTTGTCTCCTGGGATCGGACCAGCGGGATTGCTCGCGCTTTTTGTCTTGTTCCTCGTTGGAGTCGGGGGCAAAGCCGGCTTGATACCGCTCCATAGCTGGCTGCCTACAGCAATGATCGCTCCGACGCCCGTCAGCGCGCTCTTGCATGCCGTGGCCGTCGTAAAGGCCGGGGTGTTCGGCTTTGCGCGGGTGATGGGATTCGTCTTCGGTCCGGCATTAGCCGCTGATATCGGCGCAACGAGTTTGACGGCCGTCGCCGCGTCGGTGACCATTGTTGTCGCGTCGCTTTTGGCCATGGCCCAAGACAATCTTAAACGCCGCCTGGCGTATTCGACGATTGGCCATCTCTCATACATCGTTCTGGGGACGGCTCTCCTGGCGCCTGCCGGCTGGTTGGGCGGACTCTTTCACATCACGACGCACGCGGCGATGAAAATCACCCTCTTCTTTTGTGCCGGCGCCATCTATGTGAAAACAGGCCGGGAGAATGTCAGCGAGCTGGACGGGATCGGAAGGCAGATGCCCCTGACGATGGCTGCCTTTGCCATAGGCTCGTTGGGGCTCGCGGGGTTGCCGCCGGTGGGAGGCTTTCTCAGCAAGTGGTTCTTGGCTCAGGGGACCGTCGAAACTGGACAGCCGGTTTTGCTCGGCGTGCTGCTGCTGAGCGGACTCCTGAACGCGGGGTACCTTTTCCCCATCGTTATCCGTGCGTTTTTTAAATCATCGACGAATTTTACCAAGTTCCAGGAAGCCTCTCCTCTCATGCTGATTTCTCTTCTCTCTAGTGCCGCTTTCGCTCTCCTCCTGGGAATCTATCCCGACGGCATTTTCCACTTCTACTCGCTGAGTTCCGAGGCCGTCGTGAGTGTTTTCAAGGGAGTTGTGCCATGAGACGATTGCCGCTCGCGTTCATTTTTGGAGGATTCGTTGCGGCCGCAGCCGCCGCCGCATGGTTTTTGGGCGCTGAGCAGCACGGCGAGTTTTGGTGGTCACGGGTCTACGGTTTTTTCTCTCTTTTTGGCTTTATCGGTTGTCTGGCCATCATCGTATTTGCCAAACTTGTCCTGGGCCCGTGGCTGCAGCGTGACGAAACTTACTACCACCGAAGGAACTTGCCGTGAGCAATCTCTCACCGGGTATCAGTTTCCTTTTCGGCGCTCTTTTGCTTCCCTTCCTACCCCGAAGGGCTCGGAGCCTTGCGTTTTTGCTTTTTCCCCTGATTGCGTTCGCTTTTGTTAGCCATTTCGAGGAAGGCACGTCCGCAACGGTACGGTTCTTAAATTTCGACTTAGCGCCGTTGCGCGTGGACCGTCTGAGCCTCGCTTTCGCATATGTCTTTATGCTGATCGCATTTTTAGGCGGCGTCTACAGTTATCATCTGAAAGATACCGGCCAGCAGGTAGCGGCGTTGGTCTATGCGGGCTCTTCCTTGGGAGTTCTTTTCGCCGGCGATTTTTTCACGCTGTTCGTTTATTGGGAAATGATGTCGCTCGCTTCGGTCTATCTCATCTTCGCTCGGCGCGCGGATCAGTCGAGAGAAGCAGGTTTCCGTTACCTTCTCGTACACCTTTTCGGAGGAAGCGCTCTTTTAGCCGGGATTCTTTGGCAGTACATGGAGACCGGGTCGATTTTGTTCAACCGCTCTGAAGGAGGCCCGGGGGGTTATTTGATTCTGTTAGGCTTCTCTATCAACGCTGCGATTCCTCCGTTGCACGCCTGGCTGGTTGATTCTTACCCGGAAGGGACGGTCACCGGGAGCGTTTTCCTCAGCGCATTTACCACGAAGACTGCTGTCTATGTGCTGGCGCGGGGATTCGCCGGCTGGGATATTCTCATCTGGGCCGGGGTGATCATGGCGATTTACGGTGTGGTGTTTGCGGTTCTAGAGAACGATATTCGCCGTCTACTGGCCTATCACATCATCAGTCAGGTAGGTTACATGGTTACCGCAGTCGGCCTCGGGACAGAAGTAGCCATCAACGGCGCGACCGCCCATGCTTTTTGCCACATCCTCTATAAGGGTCTATTGTTCATGGGCGCCGGTGCGGTCTTGTACTCGACGGGTCGGAGCAAACTCACGGAGTTAGGGGGCTTGGCTCAGAAGCTGCCTATTGTTTTGTCGCTTTACATGATCGGCGCCTTCTCAATCTCCGGGTTTCCGCTATTCAGCGGCTTTGTCAGTAAGTCCTTAACGATCCACGCGGCAGAGCTACGGCACGAAGAAGCAATCGTTCTTCTTCTATACTTGGCTTCTGTGGGCACGTTTCTTCACACTGGATTGAAACTCCCTTATTTTACGTGGTTCGGACCCAAGCGCGTCATTGAACCACTACCGATTCCTTGGAACATGTACGCCGCGATGGTTCTAGCGGGCGCAATCAATGTCGCAATCGGTGTCTATCCGAAGCTGCTTTATGACTTGATGCCGTTCCCTGTAGTTTACCGTCCCTATACAATCCCTCACGTCATCGAAAATTTGCAGCTTCTAGCATTCACCGGACTCGGTTTCTGGCTTCTCCTCGACAAACTGGGGGGTAAAGCAATTATCACGCTGGATTTTGACTGGTTCTACCGGAGACCGGCCCCGATTGTTTTCCGTCTCGCCGTCCTTTCGTTGGACCGCCTATTCGCTGCGGCCGAGCTGATAATGTCTAACTTCGCGCGCCGCTTAGCCAGAGCGTGCGCAAATCCCGTTGAGTTCGCGTCTCGTTTTCTGTCTCGCTCGAGCGATGGAGGAGCTCGCGGCTTGGGTGGCGACGCAGTGTTCTATGACCCGAATCGCTACCGGCCCCCGGTGGGATTCATCATTTTGGTGGTGCTCGCTTGCTTTGTGGTTTTACTGGCGTGGAATCTTTTCGCTATATAGCCGCTCGAGGCTCATTACCGCGGTTCTGCTTATGTTCCAGGTCATTTAGGGAGAAGTAACCCTAATCGGAAATCTCTCACGAGCTGATGATGCTGGAAGCCTTTCCACCAACCCTCCTCGCCCTCCTTTTGGAGGGAGAGGATTGAAGGTGAGGGTGGCACGCGCGGAATTTGCCCTTACTGCGCCGTCGAAGTTTTTTTGGTTCAGGTTAGTTTCGCAGCCTCCAGCGCTTTCCTGAGATCTGGCGCGCGCAGAAGCGGCGCCCGGCGTCAATCGGCGACAATGTTCCTTCGATGTTGGCAATGACGACGAAGCAGTGTTCGTCTCTGTTAAATCGATAACCTTCACTGGGTTCAATCTCGATATTGTTCATTCCTCCTCGTAGGCGGGAAACCCGGTCCCGTCCCACGAGCTCAGTACCCGGTATTTCCCGAATCTGAACCGTCGTCTCACACCGGGTGCGCTCATCGGCGCGAAGCCTCACTTTCCATTCACGGACCCGTTGCCCGTCGGCGATCGGATCCGGCGACATGTCCAAATCCACAAGCTGAAGCCGCGCGTCTCTGCCGCAATAACCCCAACGGTCACCATCCGCGGCAACGCAACTTTGCAGTAAAATCGCGGCGAGGCCTACCAGCAAAAAACGGATCGGATTCCGCATGGCTTTTCCCTCCTTAACAATATCACTGCATCTCCCACGATCGCGCAGAGCTTAGACGCTTTGTCGCGTGCCTGTCAAACGGCGGCTTTGGAATAGAAAAAATCTTTTTCCTGGCGCTCCAATCCTTGCTATATTTGGTTTTGTGCGAGGCTGATCAATGACACGATCGAATTCGGCAATGAGCCGGTCGGTATTTTCGCGGGCTGCTCTTGTTCTCACGCTCCTGTCCAGCGTCTTCGCCGCCATGTTCGGGGACCTTGCCAGCGCCCGGCAAGAGAGTCCCTACCTCGACGGAGAGTTACTTGTGGCGGCGCCCGACATGCCCGATCCGCGCTTTGCTGAAACCGTGATCTACATGGTGCGCCATAATCAGGCTGGAGCGATGGGCCTGATCGTAAATCGCCCGATGGCCAAAGGTCCTCTCGTAGACCTCCTCAAAGCGCTGGGAATCAAGGACGAACCTGCGTCCGGAGAAACCGTCATTCATTACGGCGGGCCCGTCGAGCCGGCAAAGTTTTTTGTCGTGCATAGCGACGATTACGTGGCGAACTCTACGACCCGCGCAAGCCAGGGGGTCGCCGTAACCGGAAGCGATGAAGTCATACGCGCCATCGCGCGCGGTAATGGACCGCGCCAGAGCCTTTTGCTCCTGGGTTATGCGGGTTGGGCGCCCGGGCAAGTGGAAGCCGAGATCAAGCAGGGCGGTTGGTTCTCGATTCCTGCGGATAAAAGCCTGATTTTTGACGGCGATCCCGAGACCATGTGGAAGCGCGCGCTCGACCGGCGGAAAATCAAAACCTAGGGAAGGCGAGAGCTTTCTTTCACAAACGCAGTTGCCAGGGAAGTAACGCGTCTAACTTTCTTGACCTTCCCACACATCCTTTCCCTTCTGCGCCGCTCGTTGCGCATAGAAATCCTGCTGCATCTTATAGAGCGCATAAAGAATATGCTCTTCAGCTTGCATGTTCCCGCGATGATCACGAAACTGCACCTGGAGCTTGCGGCGATCCGTGGAAATCCGCACGAGCGTCCCGCGCTTTTCATTCGCGATCCTGCCCGCGGCGCGGAGGATTTCAGGGAGGGTGTGAATGTCGGGGGTTTTTTGCGAATCGACTCTGTGAGTTCTTCCCTTTTTGTCCAGGCGGTCGATATCGAACTGACCGTAACGCCGCGTGAAGGTGATATGTGACGCCGCCGGCGGTTTCGGTTGGCTTTCACGGGAAACGAGCCTATGCCAGGTTTTTTTCAATGCGCCTTCTTCTTTACTTGCCGGCGCATGAGCGGTTTTGCCGCGCACAACAAAAGCATCCCCCTCAATCGTGATCTCGATGCTTTCCGGCTTGACGTCTGACAAGTCCTGTGCAATGGCGCGAAGAGCCCGGTCATACGTTGAAGAACCTGCCATTAGCGAACGCCTCCTCGCCGGCGATGTTGCCCATGCTGCATCGCTCCGGCTGCGCGTCCGAACGCGCGACAATCCCGCGGACAATCGACCGAGAGGGATTTTTTTAGATGGCTGTCTCGGTCAGAACCGCCCCGTTACGGGATCAAGAACCCCGTGAACTCTCAGAACCTCTTTGTTACTCCTGGAAAGAATCATAACCTCTAGCCAAATGCCGTCAAGAACGTTGTGTAGGCCCTGACGACGAACGATGAAAATGTAACTTCATGAGATCAGCGGTGTCATCCAGGAGCTGACTTTGCGCGCAACTTCGTCCAGCACCTGATCGTCGGTCCGGCCGGAGCTTCTCAGCATGTGAAACGAGTGATCGCCGCCTTCGATAACGAACAGCTCGGCCCGTTTGCCAAGACGTTTACAAAGCGGCTCCAGGAGAGCAAGGTCGGCAAGCGTGTCCCGTGTTCCTTG
>JBOHVR010000491.1:0-8002 GCA_050735755.1 Binatia bacterium | reverse complement strand
CCCCTGAATTATGTTTACGCGGGTCAACGGGCCTGGCGCGGCCGTTTATTGGACTTCTTACGCCCGCG
Organism: Binatia bacterium; assembly: GCA_050735755.1. Classification (GTDB taxonomy): domain Bacteria; phylum Desulfobacterota; class Binatia; order UBA9968; family UBA9968; genus DATMAM01. The sequence goes on along the minus strand of JBOHVR010000491.1, from coordinate 7,934 downwards.
ACTTCTTGCGGCTGCGCCTCGGCGGGATCCCTGTGATCTCCCGCGCGCGCGACGGCGCGGTGCGCCGTTACTGGCTCGCCGCAACAATTCCTGCTTGCGCTGCTGCATCTTTTCGCCGAGAGACTCGGCATCCAGGCTTGGTTCAATCTCGGGAAGCAGTTCCGATTCTTCCTCCTCAATGTGGTGTTTCACGCTTTCTGCGAGAACCGTAAATTTCGCGTCGTAGCGTTTGTCTCCTGGGCGCATGTCCTCAAGCTCAGCAATCAAAAGCTTGACGACGTGATGCTCCTCTAGGGCTTCATCTATTGTGTCCTCTTCATCGAGTTGCTTGCGCGCGGCCGGATAAAAAAGTTCTTCCTCGAGAGCAGCGTGAGTCTTGAGCTCCTGGATAGCATTCTCGACGATGCGCTTCTTGGCAGAGCGATCCTCGATTGTTTCGAATTCCTGGAATAGTTGTTGAACCTTGTGATGGTCCTCGCGGATCATTTCCAGAGCGTTCGGCATAAAGCGTGCCTCCTTCGTGTCTTTTGTAACCGGTAATAACGCAAGGAATATACCAAGGTCAGAGCGGAAGAACCTCCGGTGGGAGGCGCGTCTTTTGTGTCGGCGCATTTCTTCTCGTCCCAGCGCCGGGAATACTTAAAGATCGGCGGTATCTAAGTTGAGATGTTTTGTGGGAGCGGTCGCGGCTTGCTCTCCCCCACTGGACGCGTTGCTCTATCTTCGATTCTCGATTTCGCGTGGCTCGGGCGCAGTTTTGACCCAGCAGCGCAGCACTTCGGCAACGCTCCAGGCCTGCGCGATGCAGCCGCGCGGGACTAACGGATCCTCAGCATCAAAGATTTCACTGATTGAACCCACACAACCTTCGTTTAGATGGGGCACAAAGCCCTGGAGCAGAGCGTGGGCGCCGGCGTGATCGTCGGGATACACTCTTAGCCAGGCGTCGATCAGCGGCCCGATCAGCCAAACCCACACCGTTCCTTGATGATAGGCCGCATCCCGGGCGCGCAAGTCGCCGAAGTACTTGGCCTTGTAGTCCGGATGTCCGGGCGCGAGCGAGCGCAAGCCGACGGGCGTCAGGAGGCGGCGGCATACGGCTTCCAACACCGATGTCCATTTCGACCTATCGAGAACCGGATGCGGCAGCGAAATGGCCAGGAGCTGGTTGGGGCGGCAGGCGCTATCGTCGCCGTCTTCTCCGTCGACGACGTCGTAGAGATGACTTTCGTCGGCGCACCAGAAGCGCCGGTTAAATGATTGCCTGGCTTGGTCTGCCCGATTCGTTAGTTCCCGAGCCAACTCCCGGTGGCCCTCTTCGGCAGCCCATTGTTGCAGCAATCGCAGAGCGTTGTACCACAACGCATTGATCTCTACGGCCTTTCCCCGGCGCGGGGTGACGACCCAGTCGCCGACTTTAGCGTCCATCCAGGTGAGCTGATAGCCTTGTTCTCCCTGGCGCAGCAGTCCGTCTTCCGGATCGACGCCGATCCCGAAAAGAGTCCCGCTCACGTGACATTCAATGATGCGGATCAGCTTAGGGAGCAGCAACCGGAGAGTCCAGCGGTCGTTCGTAGCGCCGACGTAACGGTCAATGGCATGGAAAAACCACAGCGTCGCGTCGGCGGTGTGGTAAAGTCCCTCCCGGCTGCCCTCGGGAAAAAGATTGGGAATGAGACCGTGACGAATCGTATTGCCGAAGCTTCGCAGAATCCAGGCGGATTCTAAAAAGCGATTCGTTGCGAGCGTTAGGCCTTCCAAGCTCATCATCGTGTCGCGGCCCCAATCGGTAAACCAATGATAGCCGGCGATTACGGTGCGCACGTCATCGCCGGAAGCGAGGGCCCGAGTCGCATCGGCGAGGCGACCGGCGGGAGTAACAACGAATTGGTCGGCAGCCAGGACCAGTTCGGCCGCCACGCCCCGGCGGGCCTTCGGATGCGCCGATGCGATTAAACGACCGCGGCGCTCGCGTTCGGCGGCCAGAGCTTCGGCGGGACGCAAGGCGCGGATGACTTCCCAGGATTCGGTTGACGCGGTAAACGTAATCTCGTTTTCGCGCGAACATTTGATGCGAAAGGAGCCGGGAGTCCAAAGCTCGCCGATCGATTTATAGCCGCGCTGCTGTTCCACGGGGTAGAGGACCTGTTCGATTTTTCTTCGTTCAATCACGAATTCCTCGCGGCCGTGCAAAAGCATGCGGAGCGACGGCAGCTCTCCAGCCGCCACCTCATATTGATCCTCCCAAACGGTGAGCAAGTAAGGGTCATCAGGCTTTGAGCTCACTGGAGCTTCGTGCGGGCGGAATTGGATCAGTGGTCGCAGTTTGATTTCAACTCCAGCCGGGCAAGCGAGCCATCGGTAGGTGATATGAACCGTGTTCTGGCGATAGGGGAAGTACAGACATTTCTCCAGGCGCCATTCGTCGATCTGATAATGCCAGATCGGCAATCCCGTCTCGAGCCGAAATTCGACTAAGCAGGGAGAAGGAGTGATCTTGTCCTGGCCTTCGTACCGGGCGCTGAGCTCCATTACGCGGCCGTCGGGGAAACAGACTTCCTCGTTGAGCCCGGTCAGCATGACCATTCTTCCCAGCGGCGCTGCCAGAGCCGCGATCAAGAGGCCATGATAACGACGGGTCATCGCCCCGGAAACGGTTGCCGAAGCGTAGCCGCCGAGCCCGTTCGTCACCAGCCATTCAGGAGTTGCGCCGCGCTTCGATGCAACGGTGTCGTGTGGCAGAGACGGCAGTTTTCGGACAATCGGATCCATCAGACACCCGGCGCGAGGACGAACGCTCCTTTCCCGGGAATGAACCAGTCGTCGGCGGTTTCCGCGGGTAAGGCGCCTAAACCGCCGTAGCGCGGATCTTCACTGGACCACAAAACCTGCCATTCTGTTTCTCTGGGAGGCGCAAGGAGCGGTTCCGGTACAGGTCTCAAGTGAGCATCCATTCCAAGATTGACCAGCAGCAAGCGATCCATGCCATCGGTGGCGAAAAATCGCAGGACGAAGATCTCATCGCCTAAAACAGCTCCGTCGACGCCCCCCGGTCGTTGGATTTTAAAGACCGGATCTTCACGGCGCAGCCGTAGCAGGTCCCCGTGCAGGGCGAGGGCTTGCTGATTGCGCTCGCGCTCTGAGAAATCGAGGCGACACGATTCAAAAACCGCGGCATCCGTCGGATCAGGCAGGTGCTGCTTCATCCGCGCCGAGGCAAGGCTGGAAAACTGGCTGAGAAATTCCAGCCGCCCCTGCTTCACCTTGGCGGCAATCTCCGGTTCCTGATCGGCAAAATAGAGAAAGGGGGTCGTAGCGGCAAATTCCTGCCCTTGAAAGAGCATGGGCGTCTGCGGCGACAAGAGAAGCAAAGTCGTCATGGCACGATACATACCGGGATCCGTGAGCTTGTGGATCCGGTAGCCCAATCCCAGGTTCGCGATCTGATCATGGTTTTGTAGATAGTTGATAAACGCCGCAGGAGACAGGCCGTGGGTTGAATCACCGCGGCGCTGTTTCTGCCAGAGATAATGTTGTCCCTGGTAGAGATAACCATGCTTGGCCGCGGAGATGAGTTCCTGTGGCTTGCCGAGATAGTCGGAATAGTACGCTTCGTTGTGTTTGGTCAGCGCAACGACGGCGGAGTGGTGGAAGTCGTCGTTCCACAAGCCATCCAGGCCATAGCCTCCCTCCTGGACAGGTCGAACGAGCTTCGTCTCCTGAGGCTCGTTTTCAGCGATGACAATGATCGAGCGCTGTCCTGCCGCGCGCCGTACTTGTTCATTAATGGCAGCAAGAATATGTTTTTCGGAAGCATCGTAGATGTTTTGAGTGGCGTCCAACCGCAGCCCGTCGAGATGGAACTCCTCGATCCAGTAACCCGCATTGGCGATAAAGAACTCGCGCACCGGCCCTGAATCGGCGCCGTCGAAGTTGAACGCCTCGCCCCAATCCGTGGAATAGCGATCACTGAAGTAGGCGGTGGCGAATTCTTTTAAAAAGTTGCCGACCGGGCCGGCATGGTTGTAAACGACGTCAAGGATCACTCCCAATTCTAGCCCGTGGGCCTGATCGACAAAAATGCGAAAATCCTCCGTGCTCCCATAGAGCCGCGTGGGAGCAAAATAGTCGACGCCGTCATAACCCCAACCATAGTTGCCGCAAAAATCGTGAACCGGCATGAGCTCGATAACCGTAATTCCCAGCTCTTTCAATCCCGCAAGCTGTTGGGCGGCGGTATGCCACAATCCTTCAGCGGTGAAAGTCCCAACATGCATTTCATAAATGACCTGGCCTTCCATCCGCAGGCCCGGCCAACTTTGGTCGTGCCAGCGGAATGCGGCCGCGTCGACGATCATCGAGGGTCCCAATGGCCCGTGAGGCTGAAAACGCGACGCCGGGTCCGGCGCCCATTTCTCTCCGCCATTCAGACGATAACGATAAAGATCGCCGGCCCTTGCTTCGAGTAGCAAGCCTGAGAAGTAACCCTCAGGTTCGCTCGCCAGCTCCAGCGACATCAGATCCGCGCCGCGCTCGATGTTGACTTCCACCTTCGTGCAGCGTGGCGACCACACGCGAAAGTGAATCCCTCCCTCGGGCAAAAGCTCAGCGCCGATCGGCAAGCGGCGCCTTGGTGTTGGCGCGGGCGGCTCATTCATAGGCATTACCCCGTTTTGTCTCGGGCCAGGAGGATTGCTCCAACTATGATCTCATTCTCCCGCGGGGATCTCTTCCGCGAGGACGGCTTCCATCGGAGGGAAGGGGAGCCTAAGGGGAACTGCCATAGAATTTTTCCAAACGCACTCGTCCGCGCCGCTTCAGCAGCGGCGCCCACAAGTCACCAACTCGTTTGATCCGCTGCCGCATGTTATCCATGCGGAAGTCTTCGATGCGGGCGCCTCGTTCAAGCTCTCTCCAAGTAACCGGTGCGGAAACGGTGGCGCTGGGCTGGGTCGCACCGAGTAAACAGATGCGAGCGTTCGCCCCCATGCGTTTTGGTTATAGTCGACTAAGACATGCTTGCGGGGCCGTTTCGCGATGCGGTATTCGGCGGTAATGAGATCCGGCCGCAGGGAGACCAAGGCGCGGGCCAGTTCCTTGGCGAAGTTCCACACCTCTTTTTGCGTCGGACCCCGAACGATAGGCACATAGATGTGAAGACCGCGCGAACCCGTGGTCTTGACGAAGGCAGGAAACTGAAGCTTGGCCAGGGCCTCACGCGTGATCAGCGCCGCTTCCACCAGTTGTTCCCAGGCCGCGCCTTCGACCGGATCGAGATCGAAATGAAGATAGTCCGGGCGATCCACATCATCGCAGCGGGCATACCAAGGGTTGAGGTCAATGCACCCTAGATTGATAACCCACAGCAGCGATAGCAGGTCACAAACAATAGGAAAGTCGATGACGTTGCCTGAGGGGTGCTCAATGGAGCAGACATCAATCCATGGAGGGCGAGGGGAGGGAGCACGCTTCATGAAGAAGAAGTCGCCGGCAATGCCGTTGGGATAGCGCTTCATCACCATAGCGCGGTGCGCAAGGTGAGGAACGAGCACGGGGGCGACGTCGGCGTAGTATTGAAGCAAATCACCTTTGGTGACGGTCAACCGGGGCCAAAATAGCTTGCGCAGATTGGTTAAGCGAACCGACTTGCTTCCTAGCCGGACTTCCACCTCGTCCCCTTTCTCCGGTAGCTGAAAAGAAAATGGGCGCGCGCTTCTCGGTCTCACGCCTTTGCCGCGGAGCTTCGCTGGAGGAGATTCAGTCGTGGCTGTTTTCTTTGATTTTGACGTTACGGAGCGCACCGGAGAAACCTTCCCGACTGTCAGGAGAGCAAACCGTGTACCAAGTCAGAACAGATAGGGAGACAAGGAAACGGAGGAAGCCGGAGAGATGAAGTACCTGCGGAAAAGAGAAAAAAGCTGTGCAGGGGCGGGACAGCTTCCAATTGTTTGGGACGACATGCGTCCCACCTCTGGCGTTGTGCTTCCTTCACGACCGCTATTTTTCTTGTCTCCTGCCTCAGTTTCCCTGGCATCCTTATTGCCATCAATCCCGGATATGAAAGAGGATTCGACTCGCTCAATGAAAATCTATTTACCGGTAGTTCGGTGCGGAGAGGTCCCTCTTATCATCGAAGCTCTAAACGCGCTAGAGGCGGCATACCATGGGTTCTATCGATGGAATGTGCTGGTTGCGCGTGCTGAAAGCTGCGCAAAAACAGAAGACGGTATCCATTACCGCAGGGGCCCGCGGGGGAAGCTCGATGGAGAGTTTACCGTCCCCGAGGAGGAGCAGCTCTGCCTGGCTCGCGCCGAAGTGATTGCCCCCGCGTACGTTGAAATTGTCGGAGCTGAAAAAGCACTCACGGCTCTACGAGGGTATCTCGCGAGTGAACGAGTTGAGTGGGATCGGACCAAAAAAGAACCGGACGAGCACCGGCGACTTGCGTTGGAACAGAGCCGCGTCGGTCCGGTACTTGATCAAGTCGAGTTGCTGAGGAGTTTAAACTACCCGGAAATTCAAATTAGGGAAGTTCTTTCCAAGTATATTTTTGCGCCGTTGGATCGCTTGGATCGGATTGAAGGTCTCTCTCTTTACGAGGAAGAAAAGATGGAGCCCGACGGGCGAAGAGCTCTCATGGGTGAAGGGTAATGGCGGGAAAGGCGATAATGACGGAAAAGAAAATCCGGCGGCACATGAAATCCACGCCGTCCGGGGGGGAAAAGCTAACCATCACCCTGAGCGAGGAAGCGAAAATCATCCTCGAGCAGTTACGTCTACGCCTTCTCGGCAGGGACGGGAAAAAGCCGACGCCGTCGGAGGTCCTCGAGGCCCTTCTCAAGGCCGCCCTGGAAAGAGAATCCGTCCCAGATTCACTTCCATAAAAATCCCCTCGAGAGAACCTCCGCTGTTAAGTGTTCCCTCGATCCCGGCGCCCTATCCTACAGGGCGCTTTGCCTCGCTGCTGCTGAAGGCTTCATTCACCACGTCCCAGTTAATGTTGGAAAAGAAAGCCTCGATGTACTTCGACTTATCCGACGGCTTGTAATCCAACAGGAAGGCGTGCTCCCATACGTCCATGACCAGGATAGGCTTAAAGCCGGACGGGACGCCCTGCTGGTGCAGCTCGATCCAGTGATTGGAAAGCTGCTCATTGACCGGGTCTTCATAGAGGACGGCCCAGCCGACACCGCGAAGATTACCCACGGCGGTAAAGTCCGTGCGCCAAGATTCGAAGTTCCCGAAGTTTTGATCCAAGGTTTCCACGAGTTCCTTTGACGGCTTGCCTTTAGCTTTTGGAGCCAGATTGCCGAAGTAGTACTCGTGGAGCACCATCCCGCCGTATTCGAAACCGAGGTGCCGCTTGGTTTCGGCGTAAGCCGGATTGGCTGCGGCAGCCCTTCTTTGCTGAACCATCTCGAATAACTGCTCGGTCAACATATTGGTATTCTTGACGTATCCCTCATAAAGCCCGAAGTGCATTTCCAGCGTCTTGTCGGAAATCCCGTCGAGACCGGAGAGATTAAAGTCTTTCGCTTTGTATGAGCGTCCGTGCATATTTATTGCCTCCTCGGAGCAAGAATCTCTCCTGTATAAAGAGCAACCAGCATGCCAGCAAGCTTGCTACGCACCCTGATAAAAACGTTAACTCTCTGTTTCAGGAGAGCGAAAAGGAGGCTTCTACGGTGCAGAAGTAAGACGCAGGGAGGAGCGTGGGCCGAGGAAATCAGACGTCTACAGTTGCCGGGCGCCGCAATCGCGGAGCGGAGGGCGCAACCAGAGGAGGTGCTTTTTTTACCCTCGGCATTTCTTCGAGATGAGCGGCGACGAGATTGAGAATCTTGGGATCGGCATTGCGCTGCTTTAACCGATTAAAACTCTCTTCAAGCTTTCCGATCGTTTTCAACGATGCGCAGATTCGTTCTGCGCTACCC
>JBOHVR010000490.1:0-9299 GCA_050735755.1 Binatia bacterium | reverse complement strand
TGACGTCAAGAAAAGTCCAAGGCTGCTGTGCGCTCCACAAACCTCTCTGCTCTTTATACCCATAACACAAGCCCGCCAGATGAAGTCTCTCGCCGTGGTTTCCGGCTGAAGCCCGCGCAAAAACCTTTCCCATCTCGAACACGCATAACCCTGGCGCCTTTTGTTCCACATGGGCGCGCAGATTCGTCACCAGATTAGAAACCAGGCTCAACCGCATTTCCGCATGGTCCTGACTCAGCGGATTGAGAACCGTCACTGGCAATCGAGCTGAGTCCCACAACCCGCTGAAACGGTGATTCATGTCTGAAGAGGTAAAAGTGAGGTTCACGACCTGGCTCAAGCCTTTACCTTCCAGTAATGAACGGATCTTTCGCTCCCACTCGAGCTGCCTATCCCGCTTGGCCTGGTGGCGAATAAGAGGCAGCTTGGCGGCAACCTCATCATAGCCATTGAGGCGGACCAGTTCCTCAATCAGATCGGCTTCACGGGTGAGATCGCTCCGATAGCTCGGCGCAATAAACTTAATTCCATTTCGCGACCGGCTGATAATCCGCAAACCTAACGGAGCCAGGAGACGCTCAATCTTATTCCGTTCGATGCTGATTCCCGTCAAATCTCTCACGCGGGAATCACGCAAGAGGATCGCCACCGGTTTACGCCGCTGGGGCCAGCAATCGCTCGCGTCGTCGTCGCGCTTGCCGTCAGCCACTTCGGCAAGCAACGTAACCGCGCGGTCGAGCGCAAAAAGCGTTCCCTCCGGATCCACAAATCTCTCAAAGCGGTACGAGGCCTCGCTGTGGAGTCCCAGTCGTTTCGCGGCTCGGCGGATGGCAACGGGATCAAAATGAGCGCTCTCAAGCAACACGTGCCGGGTTCCCTCACCCACCTCCGTTTCGCTCCCTCCCATGACTCCCGCCAGCGCGACGGGCTTGTCCCCGTCACAGATGAGTAAATCCCCGGCCTTGAGTTCGCGCTCCAGTCCATCGAGTGTGGTAAACTGCTGCGGGTTCTCGGCGGCCCGGACGGCAATGTGCTTCGTCATCAGCTTGTCCCAATCGAACGCATGCAGGGGTTGGCCCGTTTCCAGCATCACCAGATTGGTGACATCGACGATGTTGTTGATCACCCGGATCCCGCACGCTTCGAGGCGTAGCCGCACCCATGAAGGGGACGGCCCCACACGCAAGTTTCTCACCAAGCACGCCGAATAGCGCGGGCACAGCGACGGATCCTCGATCTTAATTTCGAGCCCCGGCACGCCCGCTTTGGGCGCCCGGGCTTTCTTGCGCCGAGCGCGCGGCTTGGCGCCGATGATGGCCGCTACCTCGCGCGCCAAACCCATGACGCTGAGACAGTCGCCGCGATTGGGGGGCACAGCGACCTCAAGAACCCAGTCTTCAACTGGTGCGGCAGAGTCGAGCGGCGCAACGGATTCCACTTCGATTCCCGCCATGGTGAGGCGCGCCGCCAGCTCCTGCGGCGAACCGTTGATGTCAACAAATTCTTTGAGCCAATTGAAGGTAACTTTCACGGCAATAAAAGATTGGGGTCCCGGAGTGATGGTTTTGCTGGCCGATTCATCCAGCCGTCCATGAACGCTCTTCTTACCTAAACTGTCGAAGAAAGCGCATGTCGTTCTGAAAGAAAAGGCGGATATCCTGAATGCCAAACTTCAACATAGCGATGCGTTCGACGCCCATGCCGAAGGCAAACCCGCTTACGGCTTCAGGGTCATAACCAACCCAGCGAAAGACCTCCGGGTCGATCATCCCCGCTCCGAGAATTTCTAACCAGCCCGAGGTTTTACAAACCCGACACGCTTGTTGATCGCCGGTTATGCCCCGACCACCGCAGAGAACGCACTGAATGTCGACCTCCGCGCTGGGTTCGGTAAAAGGAAAAAAACTCGGACGAAACCGCACTCCCGTGTCCGCGGAAAAGATCTGTTGCAAAAAATGGGTGAGCACTCCCTTGAGATCGCCAAAATTGATGTGGCTGTCCACCATGAAGCCTTCAACCTGATGAAACATCGGAGAATGGGTGAGGTCGTCGTCGTGCCGATAAACCGCGCCCGGCGCGATGACCTGCAGAGGCGGTCGCCGGCTTTCCATAACGCGGATTTGCACGGGCGAGGTATGGGTCCTAAGGAGCAATTCTTGAGAGACAAAAAAGGTATCCTGCATGTCCCGGGCAGGGTGATCTTGGGGAAAATTCAAGGCCTCGAAATTATGATAGTCGTCTTCGATGTCGGGACCGCGAGCCACCTCAAAGCCCATTCCCCAAAAAACATCGATGATCTCATCCATGATCAGAGTGATCGGATGGATGTGGCCGCGCTCCAACCGGCTACCAGGAAGGCTGATATCAACTCGCTCCTCCCGCAGTATCTTTTCCTTTTCTTTTTCCCGGCGCTGCTTGAGCTGAATCTCGATCTGCTCTTCTGCCCACTGCCGCATTCGATTGAGCTGTTCTCCGGCTTGCGGCCGTTCGTCCGCGGGAATGTCCCGCAAACCCCGCAACAATAGAGTCAGGCGGCCCTTGCGCCCCAAATAGTCGACTCGGAGCTGTTGAATTTCGGACTCCGAAGTCGACGCCTGGATGCGAGCCCGGATCTCTTCTCTCAAACCTTCCAGGGATTCCTTCATTCAGGCGAGAGACAAGAAATTACTGCGTAAGGTGGCTCTTTGCGAATGCTGCCAGTTGGCCGAACGCGCCTTGATCCGCGATAGCCAACTCGGCGAGCATCTTTCGATCCAATTCAACGTGACCCGCTTTGAGACCGTAAATTAACTGACGGTAATTGAGCCCGTTCAATCTTGCTGCGGCATTGATGCGGGTGATCCAGAGGCCTCTAAACTCGCGCTTTTTCACCCGGCGGTCTCGATACGCAAAACTGAGCGCGCGCTCGACCGTTTCGCGCGCCGACCGATAAAGCTTTCTGCGCCCGCCGACATATCCTTTGGCGAGCTTCATGATTTTCTTTCGGCGCCGCCTGGCCTTGGTTCCTCGTTTAACTCGTGGCAACTTGAGTTACTCCTTCCTGTTCCTGATTTCGGCTTCGGGTCCGGGTGACGACGGTCACAAATAAGGAATCAACCTGCGGATGTTTTTCGCTTCTGCCGCTGCGACCAGCGTGCCTTGTCTGAGCTTTCTTTTTCTTTTTTTCTTCTTAGAGGAAAGCAGGTGGCTCTTGAAAGCTCTGCTTCTTTTGACCTTTCCCGTGCCTGTAACCTTGAACCTCTTTGCGGCTCCCCGCCTGGTTTTAATCTTAGGCATCTTTGCAATTCCTTCCTGAAGAACCCTCTCTCCTGAAATGGCTGTAATTCGGAAGCGCTTTGATGTGGCAGAATTCGGCGCTTACTTGGGAGTCAGGAGCATCGCCATGCTCCTTCCTTCCATTCTAGGCCCGCCGTCGAGCCTGGCGACATCCTGCACCTGCGCAAACACCCCGTTCAACATTTCCCGTCCAAGGTCCGTGTGGGTAATCTCGCGGCCTCTAAACAAAACTGAGACTCTGACTTTTTCCCCGCGCTCAATGAAGCGGCGAATGTTGCGCACCTTGAAAACGAGATCGTGGGGATCCGTCCGTGAGCCGACCTTGACCTCTTTAACTGTTACGAAGGCTTGCCTTTTGCGCGAGCCGTGGTCCTTTTTTTTCTGCGTGTAGCGGAATTTCCCGTAATCCAGGATACGACAAACAGGCGGCTGAGCTTCCGGGGCAACCTCTACGAGATCGAGAGTGTGGCCCTCCGCCAGTTTAAGCGCCTGCTCCAGAGGCATGATGCCGAGCTGGCTTCCCTCCGGTCCAATGACCCTGACCTCACGGGCACGAATTCTGTGGTTAATTCTAAGATCTTTAACTATAAATCACCTCGTCTTGGTCTCTCTCACTGCCCTCGGTGCACCGGCTGCGACTCTAAACTCGGCGCGATTTCACGACGAAGGAGAGCCTCAAGTTCTTCCAGAGACATCGCTTTGAGATTTTCTCCTCCGCGACGGCGCGGGGACACCTTCTGTTCTCTTACTTCCTTATCGCCGACCACCACCGCGTAGGGGATTTTCTCCACCTGCGCCTGACGAATCTTGTAACTCAGCTTCTCGTTGCGGTCGTCAAAGTCGACCCGCCAACCCCGTCTCTGCAACTCCGTAGAAACTTTCTGCGCGTATTCTTTCTGCTGGTCCGTGACGGTCATAACCTTGAGTTGAACGGGCGCGAGCCACAAGGGAAAGTTTCCCGCATAATGTTCAATGAGGAAAGCCATCATGCGCTCCATCGTGCTGATCACGCCTCGGTGAATCATCACAGGAGGCTTGCGCTGCCCATCCTTATCAACATACTCCAGACCAAAACGGCCCGGCAAATAGAAATCAAGCTGGACCGTGGAAAGGGTCTCGCTATGACCGAGAACGTTTCTTAATTGAACGTCAATTTTGGGGCCATAATAAGCAGCCTCGCCGGCCACCTCCTGATAGGAGATGCCCACTTCCGTCAATGCCTGACGGAGGCAGCGTTCAGCTTTATCCCACATCGGGTCGTTGTCAACATATTTCTCTTTGTCATTCGGATCCCGTAGAGAAAGCCGGTACCAACAATCGGTGAAGCCAAAATCCTGATAGACCCTCTCAATGAGCCGAAGCACGCCGACGGTTTCCTTCTGTATCTGATCCGGCGTGCAAAAGATGTGCGCATCATTCAAGGTCATCGCCCTCACCCGGGAGAGACCGGAGAGCACCCCTGAACGCTCGTACCGATACATGGTTCCCAACTCAGCCAGGCGCAACGGCAGGTCCCGATAGCTGTGCAGCTCGTGCTGATAGACCATAATATGGTGCGGACAATTCATCGGACGCAGCACCAGTTCCTCTTTGTCTTCGAAACGCAACGGCGGGTACATGTTGTCTTTAAAGTGTTCCCAGTGTCCCGACTTCTTGTAAAGTTCGGTTCGCGCGAGTTGCGGAGTATAAAGGTGCTGGTATCCTACGCTGCGCTCAAGGTCGACGATGTAGCGCTCCAGGATCGATCGCACCACAGCTCCCTTGGGGAGCCACAGCGGGAGCCCGGGTCCAATCATGTCTGAAACCATGAAGAGACCCAGTTCGGCGCCGAGTTTGCGATGGTCCCTCTTCTTTGCCTCTTCTAACAGGCGCAGGTGTTCTTGCAGCGCCTCCTCGCTGGGGAATGAAGTGCCGTAAATGCGCTGCAGCATTTCGTTTTTTTCGTCACCCCTCCAATAGGCCCCGGCAACTCCGGTCAATTTGAAAGCCCGAATCACGCCGGTCGAAGGCACATGCGGGCCACGGCAAAGATCCACCCAATCGCCCTGGCGGTAAAGAGAGACGGTTTCGTCGGGGATCTCTTCGAGGATGGCGACCTTGTAATCCTCTTTCATCTTTCGAAACAAGCTGATCGCTTCTTCACGCCGCATCTCTTCCCGGACAACGTCGAGATTTTGCGCGGCCAGCTCGCGCATCCGCGCTTCAATCTTTTCCAACTCCTCCGGTGTGAAAGCCTTCGCTCTCTTAAAGTCGTAATAAAAGCCGTCTTCAATGGTGGGCCCAATGGTCACCTGCGTTCCGGGAAAAAGATGCTGAACCGCCTGGGCCATCAGATGCGCCGTGGAATGGCGCAGGATGTCCAATCCCTCGCGGCTATTCGCGAAAATCCACTCGAGATTGCCGCCTGAAGATAGGGGTCGATTCAAATCGACGGGCGCGCCATTAAGCTTGGCGGCAAGGATATCCCCGTTCATGCCGCTGGACACAAGCAACTCCTGCGGTTTTAAGCCGGCCGCAACCTCAAGGGTCTTTCCGTCGGACAGTTGTATCTCGATCTTCTCCATGCTCGTCAGTTGACAGTGCCTCAGGCATTAAGGCAGGAAGATTTTCTCTTTACCCTTGCCTATCGGCTGTCGCTTTCAAAAAAGTGGTAGGCACGGGCGGGATTGAACCGCCGGCCTCTTCCGCGTCAAGGAAGCGCTCTCCCACTGAGCTACGTGCCTATAAAGATTAAAGGATGAAGCCTGGAAGCAAGGATGAGATTTTAAATCATCCTTGCCGCCATGCTTCATCCTTTGTTTACGTCAACTCCTGCCTTGCAAGCAACTGATTTGACTATCAATTTTACTTCTCGGTGTCAACTCAGCCGCCGAGCGACGGGGCCTGGTTCTGAAGCCAGACCAAGGCGCGATAAAGATAATGCAGGCCTGACACAATCGTGGTTGCTGCTGTCACAAGAATCAAGCCGTCCTTTACCGCTGGGGGCAAGAAATCCGGCGCATACAGCAGCGCCAGAACCGTCCCTACCGTAAAAAGCTGGAAAAGTGTGTTGAGCTTTCCAATTAAACTCGGCCGCACCTCCAACTGTTCCGTGACCAGCAGATAAATCGCCGCGTAACCGAGCAGGATGATAATGTCACGCGATACGATTAAAACGGCAACCCACGGCGGAATTCCGCCAATCAGGCCGAGCATGACGAAAGAGCTCATGACCAGCAACTTGTCCGCCACCGGATCCAGATAGGCACCGAGCCAAGTCTGCTGCGACATCAGGCGCGCCACAGCGCCATCTAAGGCGTCGGTCAGTCCTCCGATAATAAAGACGACTAGCGCCTCGAGATAGAGATGAGAGGAAAGCAAGGTAAGGAAAAATGGAATCGCCAGAATACGGATGAGAGTGAGCGAATTGGGAAGGTTGAGCATACGAGCGCGACTTAGGTCGCGACACGCGAGCCGTTTTCCCCTAGGCATTTGCGGATCTGACCCGCGAGCTTTGAGTTGACCACGGCGATGAGATAAACCATTCCGTCGTCGTACCGCTCCTCTAAGATCCGGCCGCGCCGGCGCACCAGCGAAAGCAGCGCGCCTTGAGCGGGTGAAAACCGGAAACGCGCCGTCTCTTTGTCTCGATCAAGGATACTGCCTATTTTTTCCAGCAGGTAGTCCACGCCTACGCCGGTAAGCGCGGAAATGGGGCAGGCCCCGCAGGTTCCATCCTGTCCTTGCCGGCCGCGCGCGGCAAACGGGCTCACGTCGACTTTGTTCGGCACCAGCAACCGCGGAATGGTTGCGGCTCCGATGTCCTCCAGAACCGCTTCCACAACCTTGACCTGATCTTCAAAGTAGGGGCAACTCGTATCCGCTAAATGCAGCAGCAGGTCCGCGCTTCTCACTTCCTCCAAGGTGCTCTTGAAAGCCTCAATCAACGAATGCGGAATCTTATTGATAAATCCGACCGTGTCGATCAGCATGACTTTGTCTCCGCCCGGCAGCTTCAGGCACCTGAAGGTCGGATCCAGCGTGGCAAAGAGTTTATCCTCCACGAGAACTCCAGCGCGAGTGAGGGTGTTCATAAGCGTGGATTTGCCCGAGTTCGTATAACCCACCAGAGCCACGGTCGGATAGGGAACTTCAAAACGCTTCCGGCGGTGCAGCGAGCGGGTTTTTTCCACCGTGATCAGTCGCCGGCGCAAGGCCGCAATTTTCTCTCGCACTCTTCTGCGGTCTACTTCCAATTGACTTTCTCCCGGTCCGCGTGTTCCGATTCCCCCTCCCAGCCGCGAAAGATGCAGCCAGCGTCGGGTCAAACGCGGCAGGAGATATTGGAGCTGAGCCAACTCCACCTGCAGCTTTCCTTCATTGCTCCGTGCCCGCTGCGCAAAGATGTCCAGAATCAGCTGGCTCCGGTCAATGACGCGTGTCTGCAAGGCCAGTTCTAGGTTGCGTTGCTGCGCCGGAGTAAGATCCTCGTCGAAAATAACGAGATCTGGATTTTTCTCTTGAACAAAATCCCGGATCTCCGAAACCTTGCCGGTGCCGATCAAAGTAGCGGGTTTAACCTTCTTGAGGTGTTGACTGAACTGGCCTATCACGGTCGCGCCGTCGCTCTGAACTAATTTCTCAAGCTCATCCAGGCTATATTCCGGCGCGACGGCGTGAGTCGTTGCTGGAAGCTCAACTCCGACCACCACGGCGCGCTCCTGGAAGCGCTGTTTGCGAGCTGGAAGTTCCTTCAAAGCTTTCAAGGCGTGGCGCTGATCCGCGGGCCGAAGACCTTTTTCACCTCTTCGAGAAGGCTCGGATCAAGTTCGACCCTGAGGCGGTCGGGCAGCTCAACGACAGTCTCGCCTTCAGCGGCAACCAGATGGAGGAAGACCGGCGCGGAACCCGGAAATTGAAGCAGAGTATCGCGTAGCTGCCCCAAATCTTGCGGTTCTACCTGCTGGACCCGAACATAGAAATGCACGCTTTCATCGCGCTTTTCCCGCTCCGTTGCAGCGGGCGCGGGTTTGGCTCTAGCTTTGCCGGCTAGCTGTTGCAGCGGGTTCACGTCGTTGGCAATGATTTGCGCCCTCTCTTCAGCCATCTCGAGCTTGCCTTGAACCAAAATCGGATCATCCAATACTAAGGTTTCCGCAACCCGGCGATAAACGTCGGGCCAGACGATGACTTCAATGAAACCGGTCTTGTCTTCGAGCTGAAAGCTGGCGTAGCGCTCGCCCTTTTTCGTGTTCTTCAGCTTGAGAGCGGTGACCACCCCGCCGACTTTGACTTCCCCGCTAAATGGTTTTTCCTTTAAGCTCGCGATTGACCCCGACGTTGACCTTTTGAGCACATTCTCGTGCTTGTCCAGGGGGTGCCCGGTGATGTAGAAGCCCAGCGCCTCCTTCTCGAAGGCGAGCATCTGCTGCGCCGACCACTCCGCCACGAGCGGGTAGTTCTCCCGGCGTGAACTATTGCCGTTGCCCCCGCCCAACAAAGAAAAAATATCGGTCTGGTTGCTTTCGCGTTCCTTCTGGTAGGACTGCCCCTCCCGGATGGCGTCATCCAGAGCCGCCATGATTCGGGCTCGCGGCGCTACTTGGGTCGAATCAAACGCGCCGCACTTGATCAAGCTCTCCACTACCCGGCGATTGACGGCGCTCAGATCAACGCGGCGGCAGAAATCAAAGATGGACCTGAAGGCGCCCTCCCCCTCGCGCGCCGCAAGAATGACTTCGACCGCCTTTTCGCCGACGTTTTTGACGGCGGCAAGGCCAAATCGGATCTTGTCGCCGACAACGGTAAAATCGGAACGGCTTTCATTGATGTCCGGCGGCAAAACCTCGATTTCGCGCTCGCGACACTCCGCCAGATTCTTGATCACTTTATCGGTATCGCCCCTTTCCGAGCTCATCAGAGCCGCCATAAACTCGACCGAAAAATGGGCCTTGAGGTAGGCGGTGTGGTAGGAAATCAGCGCGTAGGCTGCCGAGTGCGACTTGTTGAAACCGTAGCGTGCAAAGGTTTCCATCTGGTCGAAG
>JBOHVR010000489.1:0-3133 GCA_050735755.1 Binatia bacterium | reverse complement strand
CCATTTGTTTTCCTGACGGTTTTGCAGGTCCAGACCCGTGACGAAGCGGGTTGAATCTCCCCAGAATCTCCACGGAGTTTGCAGTTCTATTCCAGCCTGCGTCGCCCAGGGCTTGATGCCCGGTGGATCGAGGTCAAACATGTAAGCGCCGCCGCCATAGAGGCGAAGCCAATCAAAAAGGCGATAAGATAGTTTCAGGTCTACGCCTTCGAAACTGAGATTGACACGGTCGATGCGGTTGCGCAGGAGGAATTCATCGCCAAGATGCGAGCTCTGATGGAAGATGCGAAACATAGTCGATAAATCATTCATCCTGTACGTCCCCTGCAGCGCGGCGAAAAAGTCCGTGTTGACCAGATCAGACGATGGAGCGCTCAAGTCAAAAATCGAAAATACCCCCGCCTGAAAGCCGGCCTCCCATAATCCACGGAAGGGGCCGCGGTTACGGTAAAGAGCGATGGTTTCACCAAAGGTCGCGGCGCCCACATCTGTCGCTTCGTCCGTAAAATACCGGTAACCCATCGAAAAGCGCGGCCAGCGCGGATCGGCGATCAGCGGCTCAAAAAGATTGCCGGCTGGAAGAAAGCCCAGCTCGTAGTCAGTTTTGCTGGACTTTTGTCCTAGAGCGCTCTGGGTTCCCGTTTCTTGCGGGCTCGATGAGGCCACTACAACTCCGCGGGAATCGATGATTTCAACTTTTTTGACTCCTTGAATCGAAGAGAGAGCAGCAATCACCTTATCGTGATCCGCTCCGGCCAGTTCCCCGGAGCTCACCCTGACGGCTTCCTCGGTAACGTTCAACGAGAAATTCCTTATGCGAAATTCTCTTTCCAGCACGGCGGAAGCATAGCCTTGAATGAAATCATCGCTTGTGGCCGCCCGCAGTGGAAGAGGAAAGCACAGGAGCAGGATCGCCAGACCTTTTAAGATCTTTGCCGATTCTTCATGTTTCATTTTATTTCTCCGGGGATTCAACCGTTCGTGTGCCATGACGGCGATTTCTTCTTGCGCTTCTTAGGAGGCTTTCTGCATATCTCCGTCGACACGCCCGCCCGCTCTTACTTTTTTGCTGAAGGGTCCGCCGCAATCCGTTTCGGGTGCAGCGACTGAACCATCGCGAATACTGCTTCGGCGAATAGTTTCTTCTGATTCGACTTGCAGTAGTTGTCCAGCCAGCCTTCCAGCTGGTCGATGGTCGCGTCTCCCATGACGTTGTACGTGTCGGTCACATAGAAATTGTGCGCAGTTAGATATCCCGACACCCAGTGCTCGATGACATGATCCGCGATCTCATATTGTTCCGGAGTGAAATTCTCCAACCGTTTTTCTCTAAACTTGACGTAGTCCTCGCAGGATCGCTTTCCTACCCCGAGAGCAAAATAGCGCCCGTTTTTGTCCATGGCTGAGGCAGTCATGGACCCGAACGAGTGCATGACCCCACCGGCACTCTTACTCCCGGCGGGAGTTGGCGGTTATTTCAGTCGCTTCGTACCGGAGTCTGGCGATCGATACTCGGTAATGAGCGGACTGCTTCCTCGGCGTGTCAAATACGCCCACACCCACTGCGTCATCACCGTTACCCGGCTGCGAAAACCGATGAGCAGAAACACGTGAACCACCGACCACATAAGCCACGCTATAAAACCGGACAACTTCTTGTTTCCGATTTCCGCGACCGCGCGGTGGTATCCGATGGTCGCCATGCTTCCCCGGTCGTTATATTTGAACCCCAGACGTGTTTCGCCGCGTAGATCGCGCAGGATATTCTCCGCCGCGGCTTTTCCCTGCTGAATTGCGACCGCGGCCAGACCCGGCACCGGTTTGCCGTTCTCATCGGTGAGCGCCGACATATCGCCGATAACAAAGGTTTCACGATGTCCGGGGACGCTCAGATCCTGCTCGATCAACACCCGTCC
This sequence comes from Binatia bacterium, assembly GCA_050735755.1. Taxonomy (GTDB): domain Bacteria; phylum Desulfobacterota; class Binatia; order UBA9968; family UBA9968; genus DATMAM01. The sequence continues at coordinate 1,217 of JBOHVR010000489.1, read as the reverse complement.
GGCTCGGTCAGTTGCCGCACTAAGTTCTTTGCCAAGTGGAGAGGCGGCGACTCCGCTCGCCCAGAGGGTGACGTCTGTCGCGACCCATTGGCCTGCGACTTTGATCCGTCCCGGCTCAACCGCTGTCACCATACTGTCAGTCCAAACCTCGACTCCCAGCTCCTGCAATTGCTGTTTGGCTCTCCGGGACGATTTTTCCGAAAACGTTCCCAAAACGCGCGAGGCACCTTCATAAAGCCGGACGCGAGCTTTTGTCGTGTCAATCGCTTTGAAATCCTTTGCCAGGGCCAGGCGCGCGAGGTCAGCAATGGCTCCCGCCAATTCTACGCCTGTCGGACCGCCACCGACGATGGCGAAGGTCAACGGCTCTTGTCTGCCGGTTAAGAGCGCTTCGCGTTCCGTCTTCTCGAATGCGAGTAGCAACCGTCCGCGAATCTCCACCGCGTCTTCGATCGTCTTCAGGCCCGGCGCGTCGCCTTCCCATTCATCATGCCCGAAGTAAGCGTGCCGCGCTCCGGCAGCGACGATCAGATAGTCGTAATCGAGTTGTGCGCCGTCGCTTAGTTTCACTCGCCGCGCGGCGGTGTCGAATCCGGCAACCTCACCCAAAAGGGTTTGAACGTTGCGCGCTTTGCGCAAGATATGACGCAGCGGGGATGCGATCTCACCGGGCGAAAGCACTGCCAACGCCACTTGATAAAGCAACGGTTGGAAAGTGTGATGGTTTTTGCGGTCAATCAGAATGACTTCAACCGCTTCGTCCGACAATGCTTTCGCAGCATAAAGACCGCCGAAACCGCCGCCGATGATGACTACTTTGGGGCGTTCAGGCCGTTCTTTCACTGGAACCCCTTCCGTATCCAAAATCGGTTGTCGAAGCCAACCACTTTTACCCTTTAGGAGTGGAGCATGCCACATGCGAAAGCGGAAATTTGATCTCGTCAGGGTGAATATGGTCAGACCTGTCTGGTTTACGCATCGTTGGCGAGATCTGGCAAAATGATTCTCTGCCCGTTTAGATCATATCTCGCTTCAGCCTCCATCCACCGTATCATAGAAACGGGCTTGCTCCAGGTGCAGATTTACGGCATTTAATTAATAACAAAGATACAGTGCCTGTCTTGCCTATGCACTGGCGCCCTTGCTTCTGTGGGCGTCATTTCGAGCGGGGGGCGCACGGTGGGATAAACCTGCGTTGATTCGTTCCTTTCAGAAAG
>JBOHVR010000488.1:0-3297 GCA_050735755.1 Binatia bacterium | reverse complement strand
TATTATTTTTGTTTTATCATGTTTTTTTTCTTTGTTGACAAAGTCTATAATGTTTTGTTTTTTATGTGAGTTTTTGAATTCTTGGTCATGGATTGGGCGTTTTTATATTAAAACGGCCGGTTCTTCTCAGTTTTGGGACAAACGGTCGAGAGATCGGGAATGAAATCAGGAGGAGCTGAACCGCTTACGTCAGGCCGGCAAAAAGGATTTACTGCGCGATATAGCGTTCCAGTTGTTCAATGATGAATTTCTGTTCGGTGATGATAGACTTGACGAGGTCGCCGATCGAAATAACCCCGACTACCTTTCCCTCTTCCATCACGGGCAGGTGCCGAACGCGCTTCTCTGTCATCACCGCCATGCATTCCTCGATGTTCTGGTCCAGTTGAGCATATAGCACATGGCCAGTCATGATTTCCTTGACCTGGGTGCTCCTGGACGAGCGGCCTTGAAGAATAACCTTGCGCGCGTAGTCCCTCTCGGAAAAAACACCTACCACCTTTGCGCCTTCCATCACCATCAGCGCCCCGATGCCTTTGTCGGCCATGAGCTTCATGGCGTCATAGACCGCAGCGTCGGGTGCGATCGAGTGGATCGCTTGACCTTTGACCCCAAGGACATCTCTAACCCTTGTCATGGCTAACCTCCGCGCCCGTGTTGTCGGGCTTCACTCCTGATAAAGTTTCATGCCCGTTCGCGGTGGTTGGATATAATAGCGCGGGAAGGAAATTCAACGACACCGCAGAGGCAGAATGGTACTTCCTCCAATTGCAATTGTAAAGTAGGGGAAGACCGAGGATAGAAGATAGAGGATCGAAGATAGAAGATACACGAGCTGAGTCACACACGAGCTGAGTCGCCTTGACAGTTCTTTCTGAGCTGGCGTAAAAGCTCTCAACAACAATCGCAAGTGATTACAAAAGGAGGAATGTATGTCTATCACTGGGCCTGTGGTTGTGCGCGGCGAGAATATGGCCTTTGGTGACATTGTTCGTCACCGTGGCGGAGGCCGAAAGGGCAAGAATTTCGGCTTCTTTGATCGCGAGCGCGGCGTTTGTCTGAACGCGAGCATGTCCGTCTATACTTCGGAGCGCCTGAACCCGCGCCATAAGCATGATTTCGATCAATTGCGTTACTACGTGCGCGGCGGCGAGAACTACACCAAGCAGATATTCGGGCCGGGCGACTGCGTTTACTTTCCCGAAGGAGTGCCGTACGGGCCGACTTTTACAGCTGAGGGTTCTGACGAAAACGTGCGCCTTGGCATGCAGTTCCAAGGCCCATCGCGGCGGCCATTTTTCCAGCGCGTTGAAGTACAAAAAGGCGATCAAGAGCTCTTGGCGCTCGGCGGAAAATTCGAGAAGGGTCTCTTTATATGGCCTGATGGGCGCAAACAAGACAGCGCCGAGGCCATCCGTGAACATCTGGGCGGGGTCAAGCTCGAATATCCTAAGCCGCGATATGACGAGTACGTCGTGATGCATTCGGAGCAATATGTCTGGCAAGCACTGGAACGCGTGCCGGGAGTTCTGGTCAAACACCTCGGCTATTTCAACGAATGCGGTCCTAACGTCAAAATGATCCAGGTCGACGCCGGGGCGAGCACGCCTGCAGGCACGGCGCCGTGCCAACAAGTCCGCTACGTCGTAGAGGGCGAAGTTACCTTTCAAGGCGAGTCTTACAGTGCAATTTCGTGCATGTATTTTCCCGCTCACGTTCCCTATCCGGCAACATCCAGCGCGCAGGGCGCGAAGCTGCTGGTGGTTCAGTTAGGTTCTCACGATGGCCATCCCCCGCCCTGGTGCCTGATTTAGACTGGCTGGATTTTCTCTGCCATCCGGTCATCATAATCTACAGCCCTGATAGCATTGTTCTATCCGTCCCTGGTGTGGGAACTGTGGAGCAACGGCGATGTTGCGGCAACGGCCGCCCTGGGAGCGTTGCTGATCTCCGGGCTCATGATTGCCACTTTCATTACCCGAAAGTTTACGTTTCAGACTCTTTAATCTCTTTGATTCAATTCCCGCAGCCTGCTGCGTCAAAACTATTCCCGGACTCGCAAAGTTTCGGTTTGGATACGCCGCCGGCTTGCTGGCGGGACGTTTATGGTTGCTTGGCGCTTCGGGCTAGAAAATTGATAATCGAACAGAACCTCAGCTTGATCTGTGCCCGAAGTAGTTGACCCAGGCGAGTTCAAGCAGCTCAGGCGTGAGTTTCGGCGGGCGCTTCTCAAAGCGGCAAATATCCATGCAGCGATCAATCAAGTCACGCGGCTCGCAACCGGCCATCCTGCGCTGGTCACGGTCGTAAAGCCTAAACACCGTGGCCAGCAGTGCGGCATCGTAACTCAAACCGCGCGCTTCGATCGTGCGCTGAAAAATCTGACCATACGTGTCCCGCTCGGGGCGTTCCACTCTCAGGCGATAGCCCATGCGCCTTAGAAATGCGTCGTCCACGATGCGTTCAGGCTCCAAATTGGTGGCGAAGACGAGCAGGTTCTCGAACGGAACTTCGATTTTTTTTCCCGTGTGCAAGGTCAGATAATCGACGTGTCCCTCGAGCGGAATAATCCAGCGGTTCAAGAGATCGTGGGGCTCTACCCGCTGGCGGCCGAAGTCATCGATGACGAGGGTGCCGCCATTGGCTTTCATTTGAAATGGAGCCTCGTAAAAACGAAATGCTTGGCTGAAAATTAGGTCCATCGTTTCAATGGTGAGCTCGCCGCCAACGATGACCAGGGGTCGCTTGATCTTAAGCCAGCGCTGGTCATGGCGCACAGCCGGCGCCGGTTCGACCGGCTCATGGTTATGAATATCGAAGGTCTTGATCACCTGACCGTCGACTTCAATGGCGTAAGGGATCCAGATCTCACCGCCCTGGGCGCCATGAAGCGCCTTCGCCACCGTTGTTTTGCCGTTCCCTGCCGGCCCCGTGATAAACAAACTCCGGCGTGAACTCACGACCAGGCCCAGTGTTTGGATCGTGCCTTCGGTTAAAACCAGATGGGAGAGCGCCTGACGAACCGTCTCCGGATTGACTCCTTCCCGGTTTCTTTCCTGCGCGTGGATCATGGCCGTATAGGCGCCGAGGGATACCGGCGCGGGACCAACGTATCCGCTCATTTCGAAGAACCGGTGCACCCGGTCCCAACCCCGGTCCAGCATGGCGTACCGATGGTTGTGGATACCCACGAGCCCGCGAATTTCAATTAGTTTTTCGTGATAAAGGTGCTGCAGGAGCTGCTCCGCAACCGTAAGCGGCAGTTTAATCCTGTCAGCCACGCGGTCAGTGGTGCAA
>JBOHVR010000487.1:0-3171 GCA_050735755.1 Binatia bacterium | reverse complement strand
TTTAACGCGCGAAAATTTTTCGCGTCGCATGAGGTGCTCGAAGATTTCTACCTCCACACCGACGAGGAGCAGGACAAACCTTTTCTCGAAGGAATTATTGAGCTGTCCGTGGCGTTTCGCCTTTATTCGGATTTCGGCGAAATCCAAGGGCCCGTGCGAATGATTCATCAGGCCCTGATCCGCCTCGAGCACTACCAGCCTACTTACCTTCGGATCAAGGTGAGTGAGCTTATCCGCGCCTTAGACGAGTGGGCCCAAAAAGCAAAGTCGGCCACTAACCAGACCACCGCCATGCGCGACGAGATCCCCAGAATCCATACGAGAATGGGTCTCTTTTGATGTTTGCGGCAAAGTTCCAAGAGCACATCCAGTCGCTGCTTGCCGACAAAGCTCCCGGAGAAAAGAGAGTGTACGGCCTCAAGGGCGGCGCGCGTCCGTATTTTTTCTCGCTGCTCGCCGAGTCTACTCCAAGCCCGCTGCTGATTATCACGCCCACGGCGCGTGAAGCGGAAAATCTGTACCAAGACATGGCTTTCTTTCTCGGCCAACGGGAAGATATCTCGCCTCTCGAGACCCGATTGCATCTGTTCCCCTCGTGGGAAATCCTTCCCTTTGAAAATCTTTCGCCGCATCCCGACAACGTCGCCGCGCGCCTCGAAGGGCTCTATTATCTTTTGTGCGGCAAAGCGCCGATTTTAATTTCGCCGCCCGCCGCGCTGCTGCAGAAGGTCATCCCCAAAGAGGCGCTGGCGAAAATCTACCTGTATCTGGTGGTCGGCGAAGAGATTGCACTGGAGGATTTGCGCGCGCGCTTGACTCACAGCGGTTTTCACCATGTTCCGCTCGTGGAAGAACGGGGCGATTTCAGCGTGCGCGGCGGCATCGTGGACGTTTTTCCACCGGGCTACGGCAAGCCGCTGCGCCTGGAGTTCTTGGGCGACAAAATCGAATCCGTACGGGAATTCGAACCCGGAACGCAACGCTCGCAGCGCAGCCACGAGGAAATTTTGCTTTTGCCGATGAGAGAGTTCACGGTGACCGGAGAAAACGGGCGCAGCGCCGAACGCGACATTGAGAGCAGGGCCGCGGAGCTGGAGGTGCCGCGGAAAGTCAAGAATTCCATCCTCGAATCCTTGCGCGCCGGTATCCCCTTTGTCGGGATGGAATCTCTCGTGCCGTTTTTCTATCCCGCCTTGGCGCCGGTCATTTCTTATCTGCCGGCGGACACGGTCGTCTGCCTCGACCAAGCCGCACAAGTTGAAGCCGAAGTCGAACGCTTTTCCAAGCTCCTCTGGCAGAGGGCAGCAAAGGCCAAAGACGAGCAGCGGTTGATCCCGACCGTAGAAAGCCTTTACCTGAGCGAGGCCGAATGGCGCGCCGGCTTAACGGTCCACGCCCGATGGCTGTGCGAGCCGCTCGAAATCGCCTCTTTCAAGGCAGACACTACGGCGACCTTAAACCTGAAATCGTATCTGAATACCGACATCCACCAACAAATCTCGACCCTGCAGGGACACGAGCCTTCGCTGGCGCCTTTGGTGGCCCGCCTCAAAGAGTGGAAAAGCGATCGGGTGTTTTTTGTCGTCGCCAACCCGGCGGAAGGAACGCGGTTGAGAGAACTTTTGGCCCATTACCAGGTTGAGATTCCTTTCTTGGAAAATGCTGCGCCGCTGCGCGTGCTGGCGCAAAACGCGCGGGCGATTCTCAGCGGCGGGCTGACCCAAGGATTTCGCCTGCCGGAAGAGACTCTCGTTGTGATTACCTCCGATGAGGTGTTTGGCACGCACAAGCGCCAGCACGCTCAGGCGCGCAAAACGCACCCCAGCCACTTCATCACCAGCCTCAGCGAGCTCAAGCAGGAAGACTACGTCGTCCACCTCGATCACGGCATCGGCATCTACCGCGGTCTCAAGTTTCTCCAGGTCGCCGGCGTGGAAGGAGAATTTCTTCACCTCGAGTACGACGGTGGGGATCGCCTGTATCTGCCCGTAGATCGGATCAACCTCATACAGAAATACATCGGCGGCGACGGCGCCCCGCCGGCCCTTGACCGGCTGGGCGGTACTTCATGGGAACGAGTCAAGGCCAAAACCCGCAAATCCATCATGGCCATGGCCGAGGAACTCGTGGACCTGTACGCCCTTCGGGAAATCCAAGGCGGGCATTCTTTTCCGCCCCCGGACCAACATTATCGCGAATTTGAAGCCGCCTTTGAGTTCGAAGAGACGCCGGACCAAGAGCGCGCCATCGAGGAAACTCTGCGCGACCTCCAAAGTCATAAGCCGGTTGACCGGTTGATTTGCGGTGATGTCGGCTACGGCAAAACCGAAGTCGCGCTGAGGGCGGTCTTCCTGGCCGTCATGGGCGGAAAACAGGTCGCGGTGCTGACGCCAACCACGATCCTGGCGCAACAGCATCTTCAGACCTTCCGCCGCCGGCTGCGCGGCTATCCCTTTCAAATCGAAATGCTCAGCCGCTTTCTGACGGCCGCGCAGGTTCAAAGCGTTCTCGAAGGCATCGCGAAAGGGACGGTGGACATTGTGATTGGGACGCATCGGCTGTTGCAGAAGGACGTCCGGTTCAAGGATCTCGGGCTAGCCGTCATCGACGAAGAACACCGCTTCGGCGTCACTCACAAGGAGACGCTCAAAAAGCTGCGCAATCAGGTTGACGTGATTAGCCTGACCGCCACGCCCATTCCCAGAACTCTGCACATGTCTCTGATCGGCATCCGTGATCTGAGCATCATCGAATCACCCCCGCCAGACCGGCTCGCCATTCGGACTTACGTGACCCAATACGACGAGGGAGTGATTCGCGATGCCATCTTGCGCGAGCTGAACCGCGGCGGGCAGATTTTTTTTCTCCACAATCGGGTCGAAACGATTGAGCGAACCGCGCAACGCTTGATCGATCTGGTCCCGGAAGCCAAGGTCGCCATCGCGCACGGCCAGATGAAGCCGCGGGAGCTGGAAAAAGTCATGCTGGACTTTTTTGAGAACCGGGCGCAGGTTCTGGTTTGTTCGGCGATTATAGAATCCGGCCTCGATTTTCCCAATGCCAACACCATCATCATCAATCGCGCCGATCGGTTTGGTCTCGCCCAGCTTTACCAGCTTCGGGGCCGCGTAGGCCGCTCCGATAAGCGCGCCTACTGCTACCTCTTAGCTC
>JBOHVR010000486.1:0-6480 GCA_050735755.1 Binatia bacterium | reverse complement strand
GTTAACGGAGGAGGAGTTGGACTTCATCATCAACTACGACATCAAGTACCGGATGGGACGGGACGCAGCGAGCGAGGAGGAATGAACACTCGCGCCCAGAACGAACTGAAATTCAGAAACTGGGAAGAGTTGCCGCGCGGCGGAAGGCGCTATTGGCTGGATGTGCCGGGACGTCTCGGTTGGCGGGCGCGCTATCTCAAGGAAGTGGACGCGCAAGAGGTGACGCTACGCTTTTGGCAGGAGATCTACGACGAGGACGGCAAGCTCGTCGAAGTGCATGAGAAATATCCGGTGGATAAAGCACCAGAAAGTATAGGATTGCTCATATGACTATCACAAAACAGACCGTGGCCGACAAAATCGCGGCGTACTTGCGCCATGACATTTCTCTCGCGGAGTTGGTCAGTTGGGCGGAAGAGGCGATGGTGGAGGGAGAATTCGCGGAGCAAGATGTAGGTGTCCTATCCGATGCGGTGGCACGGCTTGGAGTTGCCGACGTGCGCGCTTTCGGTTTGACGTGGGAGGACTGCGAGCAACTACTGGGCAAACTCGGTTACGCTGCTCGCGTCGATATCGTAGCGGCCTAATCGTCGGCGCATGGAAGCGAAACTAACTTTCCAGTATGACCGCGCGGGGAACATCCTTTACATCAACAAGAGGGCTTCTTTCAGATGCACATGAAACCTCTGCGAGGGAATTAACAGTCGAGTTTCCCTCAAGCCGCCTCTAGCTAGGTTCGCGCCGGAAATAAATTTTAGTCTCACCCAATAGAGTGATATAAGAGAGCCTCATGGCTAAACCGAAGATCGTTTACGCGTGCCAAAACTGCGGCTATCAGTCGCCGCGCTGGCTCGGTCGCTGTCCCGACTGCAATCAGTGGAACAGCTTAGTCGAAGAAAGGACCGAGCGCGCCCCGACCGTTAGAGCAGAGATCAGTCTAGCGACTAAGGAAGATCCGACACCGATCTCCTCGATCACCACGACCGAAGAGGGAAGAGTTCTTTCCGGGATCGGCGAGTTCGACCGCGTATTGGGAGGAGGCGTGGTTTCGGGGTCGGTTGTATTGATCGGCGGCGACCCGGGCATAGGAAAATCCACGCTTCTTTTGCAGGCTTTCGATGCCCTGAGCCGCAAAGGCTTGACTTGCCTTTATATCTCCGGCGAGGAATCGCCGCGGCAAGTGAAGCTCCGCGCCGAGAGATTGGAGCTGCAGTCATCCGAGCTTCTCATCCTGAGTGAAACTTCCCTGGAGAGAATTCTGGAACAAATCAAAAAGATTAAACCTCAGGTTCTTGTCATCGATTCCGTGCAAACGCTGTTCAGTTCTTCGCTTCCTTCCGCGCCCGGAAGCATCGGCCAGGTTAGGGAATGTTCGGGCTCGATCATCGCCTTGGCCAAAAAAAACGTCGTCAGCACCTTCCTGATCGGGCATGTGACCAAGGACGGCGCGATTGCCGGGCCGAGAACCCTGGAGCACATGGTGGACACCGTGCTCTATTTCGAGGGCGACAGGGGCCATAACTTCCGGGTCTTGCGGGCGGTCAAGAACCGCTTCGGCTCGACCAACGAGATCGGCGTTTTCGAAATGAAGGATGGCGGCTTGCGCGAAGTCAGCAACCCCTCGGAGCTGTTTCTCTCGGAAAGGCCGATCGCCACTCCCGGTTCCGCGGTGGTTTGCAGCATGGAAGGAACCCGCCCGATCCTGGTAGAGCTGCAAGCGCTCGTGAGCCCTTCTTTTCTCGCCGTGCCGCGACGCACCACGATCGGGGTCGATCACAACCGGGTGGCGCTACTGGTCGCCGTTTTGGAAAAAAAGAAAGGCGTGAAGCTGTTTAACAAAGATATCTTCGTCAACGTGGCCGGAGGAGTACAGGTGGAGGAACCGGCCGTCGATCTTGGAATCATCGCTGCCGTGGCCTCGAGCTACGAGGAAAAGGCATTGGACCCCAAGACCGTTTTCTTTGGCGAGGTCGGCCTGGCGGGAGAAATCCGCGGCATCGCCCAGGCTGAAGCACGCGTCAAGGAAGCCGGTAAGCTGGGCTTCACGCGCTGCATTCTCCCCACCAGCAACGTCCGCCAGCTTGAACAGATCCGCGCCCCTGACCTATTCGGAGTCGCCTCGGTCAAGGAACTGTGGCAGGCGCTTTTTTGAGAAAGGCCCAAACTCAGGACCTGGCCGTCGATGAAAGCATGGGATCTCGATCCCGCTAGCATGTGAGAAAACAGCAACCTCCCGGTCGCTTCGACAGTCCCCCATAGACCAGTGCTGTCCAAATTTGTCAGCTTTCCGGCCATTTGGACCGGTCGACAAAGTAAAAATATATTTTGCAGTGGCGATTTAGTATTGGGGTCTCCTTTTGGCATAGACCATGCCTAACTATACGAATTGGTGCCGAATCGGTAAAAAATGCCCGCCATGGAGAATCGAGAGGTAGCGCTTTGGGCCAAAGAATTCTTCTTGTCGAAGACAGTGCCACACAAGCTCTTGAGGTAAAGTTGGAGCTTGAACAAAGGGGATTCGCAGTGGAAATCGCTCCGGACGGCCAGAGCGGTTTGTACGCAGCATTGCACGACAGCTTTGACCTTATTCTTCTCGACTATTATCTACCCGGCCTGACCGGTCTGGAGATTGTCGGACGTCTCGGGAGGCAAAAAATTGATACCCCGTTAATCATGATCACAAGCTCCACTGATGTGCGCGTGGCTGTGGAAACTATGAAAGCCGGCGTGGCCGACTACATCGTAAAAGACGAAAATTACACCCTCGTGCTTCCGGTTACGATTGAGCGGGTTTTGGAAAAGCAGCGACTGAAAGCTGAACTCGAAGCGGCGCAGGCGGAACTTAAAAAGTATATGCAGAATTTAGAAAAAATGGTAGAAGAGAGAACCCACGATCTGGAGGACTCGTACCATAGCACGCTCGATTGCTTGGTTGTGGCCCTTGACGCCCGCGAGCATGAAACTCAAAACCACTCACAGAGAGTCGCGCTCCGGAGCGTCTATCTGGCTCGCCAACTCGGAGTGGAAGAGCGCAATCTCTCCACCGTCGCGCAAGGAGCACTGATGCACGACGTTGGGAAGATAGGAGTTCCTGATCCTATTCTTCTTAAACCCGGACCGCTGACCCCAGATGAGTGGGACATCATGAAAACACATCCCGCAATTGGCTACTCGATTCTCAAGGGTATCGGCTTTCTCAGGGAAGCTCGGGAGATCGTTTTCGCCCACCAAGAGCGCTATGACGGCTCGGGGTATCCCAGAGGGATCAAGAAGGAAGAGATTCCTCTAGGGGCGCGCATCTTCGCCGTCATTGATGCTTTCGATGCCATTACCAATGATCGGCCCTACCGTAAAGGACGCTCCTACGGAGCGGCGCGAGAAGAAATCATCCGCGGCAGCGGAAGTCAATTCGACCCGGAGGTCGTGCGGGCATTCTTGGCAATTCCTGAATCCGACCTGCTGGGCCTCTCCGGAACCACCTCCGAACATTACCCAATTAGCCTGACTCCCGCGTTCTCGAGGCCTCCCCCGCAGTAAAAAGCGATTTTTCGGCTGGGGGGGAGGAAGCCGGCTACGATGGAATTCAATCAGCTCTTGGTCTTCACTCTTGAAAACCAACGCTACGCGCTCGACCTGTCGGCCGTGCAGCGGGTCGTCAGAATGGTTGAAATCACGCCCTTGCCCAAGGCGCCTGAGATGGTCCTGGGAGTGGTGAATTTACAGGGAGATATCATTCCGGTCGTCAATATCCGCAAACGATTTGGATTACCGGAACGCGAAATCAATTTGAGCGATGCATTGATCTTTGCCCGGACGGAGCGGCGCCGGCTTGCCGTCGCGGCTGACTCCGTAAGCAGCGTGATTCAGTCGGGGCCGGAGCAAATTGTTAAACCCGAGAGGATTGCTGCCGGCATAGAATACGTCGCAGGCGTCGTTAAGCTCCCCGACGGGATGATCCTGATTCACGACCTGGCAAAGTTCTTCTCCCTCGACGAAGAGAGGATGCTGGACCAGGCGGTGAATGATGCGCGCCGTGACTAAACGCTTAGATGAAAGACTGCTTTCTGCGCTGAGCGAATTTGTCGCCGCTCATATGGGCCTCTACTTTCCCCGCGAACGGTTGCTTGAGCTCGAGCGCGGCATGGGGTCCGCCGCCGCCGAGTTTGGATTTGACGACGTCGAGGCTTGCATCCGATGGCTGCTGTCCGCCCCTTTGACCAAGTCGCAGATCGAAATTTTGGCGAGCCAGCTTACGATTGGGGAAACCTACATCTTCCGTGATCATGCGCTCTTTGAGCTTTTGCGGGAGCAGGTTGTTCCGGAACTAGTCCGCCGCCGATTGGGCAATGAACAACGGCTGCGAGTTTGGAGCGCAGGTTGCTCCACGGGGGAAGAACCGTATTCACTTGCGATCCTCCTCAATGAGATCGTTCCCGGCCCTGCCCATTGGCATCTCACGATATTGGCTGCAGACATTAATCCGCTCTTTCTTCGGCGCGCCGCGGAGGGGATCTATACCGAGTGGTCGTTTCGGAATACTCCCCCGTGGGTTAGAGAGCGCTATTTTCGCAAGCTGAAGGACGGCCGCTACGAACTTCTGCCACAGATAAGAAAGATGGTCACATTTTCCTATCTCAATTTGGCCGAAGACGGGTATCCCTCGCTGCTCAATAACACCAATGCCATGGACTTGATCCTCTGCCGCAATGTTCTGATGTACTTTATCCCCGAGCGGGCGCAGAAAGCGGCGCGCAACTTTTACCACTGCCTTGTGGATGGCGGCTGGTTGATTGTCAGTCCAGCCGAGGCCTCCTATCTTTTTTCTCATTTTGCTGCAGTTCGGTTTCCCGGCGCGGTTCTCTACCGCAAAGTTCCGACTTCCGAGTTTCAAGTTTCGACTTTTCCTTCGAGCGCCGCTGCTGAACCAGAAATCCCAAGGCTTAAACCCCGATCCGACTTTGAGAAGCGAGGCTTCAGCGATGGACCTGCGATTTTCAATGAGAGCTCGAAACCCGAAGCTCCGAAGTCGGAAATCCCTGGGGATCTCTATGAGCAGGCCCGGGAGGATTATGATCAGGGACGCTACACCCAAGCAGCCGCAAAACTGGCGCAACTCCCAGTGGAGGACCGCAATGATTCTCCAGTGATGCTGCTCCTGGCGCGGGTCTATGCCAATCAGGGGAGACTTGCGGAGGCGCTCGAGTGGTGCGAAAAGGCCATTGCCGCGGACAAAGTAAATCCCGCGTCCCATTATCTTCTGGCGACTATCCAGCAGGAGCACGGCCAGATTCAAGACGCCGTCGTATCGCTCAAGCGTGCCGTCTATCTGGATGAGAATTTCGTTCTCCCCCACTTTTTGCTCGGCAATCTCAGCCAGCAGCAAGGCCGGCCGCAAGAATCACAGCGGCACTTTCGCAACGCTTTAACTCTCTTACAAAGTTTCGCTCAGGATGAGATCGTTCCCGATTCGGAAGGAATGACAGCCGGAAGGCTTAGCGAAATCATTCGCTGCACGGCTTTCTCGGAGAAATCGCCATGAATGATCCACAGCTAACCCCGCTCGATAGCGCAGAGGTGCAGAATATGCCCTCGCCGGAGGAGAAGAAGAGGATTCTCAGGGAAAGGGCAAAGACGCTCGCCCGGGAGCCGGAAAAAGACGACGCCCCCCGGCAACGAACCGAGATTCTGGAGTTTATCTTGGCTTACGAGAGATACGGCGTTGAAACGCGGCATGTTCGCGAAGTCTATCCGTTGAAGGAGCTTACTTGGGTTCCCTGCACGCCGCCGTTCGTTCTCGGCATCGTCAATGTGCGCGGCCATGTTTTGTCGGTGATCGACATTAAGAAGTTTTTTGATCTTCCCGAAAAGGGCTTAACGGATCTCAACAAGGTTATCATTCTTCACAACGAAGCCATGGAGTTTGGGATCCTTGCCGATATCATTCTTGGCGTGCGCTCCGTTCCCCTCAGAGACATTCAGCCATCGCTTCCGACGCTCACGGGCATTCGGGACGAATATCTCAAAGGCATTACGGGGGACCGCCTGGTGATTCTGGATGCGGCAAAACTGTTATCGAGCAGGAAAATCGTCGTGCATGAAGAGGTAGAAACATGACTAAGGTTGCCCGGTGAATCGCAAAAGGATGTGCCTCCCGGTCCTAGCCAGCATCATTGACATCACCGAGCGCAAGCGGGCGGAGGAGACTCTCCACCGACCAAACAGACCGAGGTTTCAACTCAGACTCTACACAGCTTGGGGCAGAAGCTGAAACAGCTGGTGGAGCAGTACAAGTTTTAGGGACAGAGGGGGAAGTCATGAGATGGTTTATTAATCTCGCGACCCGTTCAAAGCTATTCCTCAGCTTCGGCTTCATGATGGCCATGCTCGGGATCGTCGTGGTCACGGCCTACGTCGCGATTACAGGAATCCAACAATCGGAAAGGATCTTATTCGAACGCGACTTCAATGTTGCCGTTGAGC
>JBOHVR010000485.1:0-6841 GCA_050735755.1 Binatia bacterium | reverse complement strand
TCATCGATTCGGCGCGGAAGTTCTGCTCCGGTAATGTGCAGAGCACCTTCGATGTGACCGGCGTTCCACTCCCCAGGCTGGCGAACATCCAGAATCACCAGTTGTGGGTCTTGTTCTAAGCGTTGATGAAGTTGCCATACCGTGCATTGCGGCAGTATCTCGAGCGGCTTTGCCGCCGTCCGCCATGCCATCATTCCCCCCGAAAGCCATCCTTTTGGGAGATCGTAACCGATCCGTAACAGGTGCCAACACACCGCCCAAAGATCGCGCTTACTGTCGAGAACCAGAATAACAGCCGCCCCGCTAGGAAGCGCGGTTCCAGCCCAGGTTGCGAATGATGAACCGAGACCGACATTGATAGCTCCGGGGATGTGAGCGGCGAAGGTCTCCGGAGAGCGACAGTCCAGTATCATTGCACCCTCGTTAGATAATCGTTCGAATTCGTCGGCCGGCAAGGCCGGGGGCTCGGCGAGAGTACCGAGAGGGGCCGGTCCTTGCTGGTTTATTTTTCGCATTCGTTTCCAGTACGGCGGCACGGCCGGCAGATTTATCCAAATTCAAGCAGTTGGCAACAAAATTCGTCTCGGAGCTTAGCGCCGCCAAGAGCTTGTTCATTTTTCGCTCGTAATCCACTGTGGTAGAAAGTCGACTGCCAATCGAACCACCGCAAAGGGAGCCCGATACGTGAGTTGGATAGACCTCAACATAGTCTGGGAGCTTGAGAATTTTTTCCTGGAGCGTGCGGCAAAGCCCGGCTGCGTGCTGTTGGGTTTCTTCGCGATTCCCAAGCAAATCCGGCCGGGCGACGTCACCCACAAGGAGAGAGCCCCCTGATAGAAAGACGCAGGGCTCTTCTCCGCGTGAACGATCAATAAGCAAAAATCCTATGTGTTCCGGCGTATGGCCAGGGGTGTGGAGCACTTCAAACAATACCTCACCCATTTGAAATCGTTCACCATCGTTGAAGCGCCGCGTAGCGT
Source organism: Binatia bacterium (assembly GCA_050735755.1). Taxonomy (GTDB): domain Bacteria; phylum Desulfobacterota; class Binatia; order UBA9968; family UBA9968; genus DATMAM01. Next base: position 5,861 of record JBOHVR010000485.1, on the reverse strand, counting down.
AGCCCAGCTCCGCCCGGGCGCCGGAAAGGATCTCAACCTGAGTGCGGGGAGCGAATTCGCAGATTCCGCTCACGTAATCATTGTGTTGGTGGGAATCGGCAACATAACGGATTCTGAGTTCCCGGTTTTGGGCTTCCTTAAAGTACGCGTTCACGGCTCGTTGCGGGTCCAATATGAACGCCTCCCCGGTTTCTTCCGAGCCCACCAGATAGATAGGATGCGTGGCCTAAACTTTCGAGGTAGAACTGTTTAAGTATCAGGAGTACCTCCCTGACTTTCACGCGGGGTTGGCTTGTGCCGCCAACCGTTATTGCCTCTCGGAGAAGCCTTCGAACTGAAATTCCGGCCATCCAGATTCAATTTCCCGTGCTACCGCGACCTGGCAGAGCTCATGCTAAGAGATCTTTCTTCTTGGCCTCAAACTCATCTTTGTTGATCTCTCCACGCGCGTATCGTTGACGCAGAATCTCCAGAGCCGAATCGGATCGCGGCTCCTTGCCCTGGCTGATCAACCAGCGGATGCCCAGCACGAGCCCTACGATGATCAGTCCCCAAAACAAGAGCATCATAAAGAACATACCGAGCCCCCAACCCCACCACATGGGATGCATCTCCCACGACCATTCATAAACGCGGCCTTGACTTAAAAGCTTACCGAACGGCAACCACTGAGCGATTTGTGCCAGCATGTTCTTCTCCCTTCATTGCGTCTTTTTCATTCCCCGCTTCATTCGCTCTGACATCTGCTTCATCATGCCGGACATGTCTCCTACGAAAGCAGCAAGAGCCCAAAGAACGCCCAGACTCTAGCAGGTTGCTGATGAAAAAAGATTAAGAATGCTTCGAGAGCCTCATGCTTCGTCAGGCTCAGCAGAACGGAAAATCATCAACAATATCGAGTCCCCTCCGTTCGTCCTGAGCCCCGTCGAAGGACTCCGAAAGGGTTTTTCAACCTGCTAGATAGCCAGTGGGCCTCTAAGAGAACGGGATACATCTAATCCTGCGGTTATTTCATCGGATGGTGCATTTCCGCAGGGGCTGCCTCGGTTTTACCTCCGGAGGGACTCATGCCGGTGGAAGTGGCACCGTTCGTGCGCACACCGACATCGATCCCGTCCCGATGAAGTTCTTCATTGCTCGCCTTCAGCGCCACAGTTTCGGCTGGATGTTGATACCAGCCGGGATCTTCATCATAGCTCTTCAACTCATCCCGCACCTTGACGATCGTAAATAAACCGCCCATTGGAATGTAGTCGCCGAAAGGTCCAGTGGCGCCCTTCATAGAGATAGTATTCCGCGGATAAGGCATAACTTCGGCCATTTTACCCATGTCCATACCCGTGTGACCCATTGTCATATACGCCGGGAGTAGAGGTCGAAGCTTCTCTTCAAGACCTTTAGGATCCATTCCTACCATGTTGGGAAAATCGTGTCCCATCTGGTTCATGATGTGATGCGTCATATGACAGTGGAGCGGCCAGTCGCCGGGCGCATCGGCAATGAATTCGGCATTGCGTGACTGCCCGACACCCACCAGCACGGTCGTTTCGGGCCACTGCGCTGACAGCGGTATCTCTTCGCCGTCGGTGGCGGTGACCCGGAAGTGATGGCCATGCAGGTGCATCGGGTGGTGATCGGTCGCTCCGAGATTTCCAAAGCGAATCCGAACTTTATCGCCGGTCTTGCAGACCAGCGGCGCGGTCGATGGAAACGATTTGCCATTCAGAGTAAGAACGTTGAAGTCAGTCATTTCCAATGTGTTCGGCCTGGCGGTTCCGGCTTCGATGCTCCATTCACTAATCATGAGCGAGAAGTCGCGATCGACGTAATATTCGGGCCTTGGATTTCTCGGGTGGATGATGAACATGCCTATGAGTCCCATACCCATCTGGGTCATCTCGTCATGATGCGAGTGGAACATTTGTGTTCCGTACTGCCTCAACGTGAACTCGTATTTGAACGTTTCGCCGGCTTTAATGTGCGGCTGCGTGAGGCCTCCGACGCCGTCCATGCCATTAGGCAGATTGAAACCGTGCCAGTGAACAGAAGTCGCGACAGCTAAACGGTTTGTCACGTAGATCCGGACCCGCTCTCCTTCGACGGCCTCAATCACCGTGCTGTTCACGCGGCCGTTGTATCCCCAACACTTTGCGCGCAGCCCGGAGTCAAATGCCCAGTCCACTTCCTCCGCAATCAGGTGGAACACCTTCACCCCATCCACAATCTTAAACGGCAGAGCTGCGCCGTTCGGTACGACTACCGGCTTGTAACCTCTGCCGGGAAGAACCGGCGGCAGCGGCTTCACGTCAACCCGCCCTCCGCTGTAACTCTTTTCCCAGTATGGACGGGCGTCCCCTCGCGGAGGATTGTACCCCCTGAACGGTTGATAAGCTGCCCCCGAGCTGCGGTGATCTGTCGCTCGTGCCGACCTTCTCGACAGAGTAATCCCCGTGATTGTAGCAGCACCGATGCCCAGAACTTGCCGTCGAGAGAATTTGGTACCCATTTCTGCTCCTTCCTGAATCAATGCCCTTCTCTGTCATTCATTCTCATTTGGCCGCCCGATCCACCCATCGGCCGTCCATTGCTCAACGGTAGCCGGCCGCTAAAGATCTGGCGCAAGTCTCCTTGAGCCAGCCAGTACTCACGGAGTGTTTCGATATAGGCTATGGCCGTTTCGATCTGCTGCTCCTTGGCCCGCAGCAGTTGAAAGGGACCGAGCTGCATCGCGTTGTATTGCAACTGCGCCTCGTTCACGATGCGTTCCTGCAATGGCAGCAAGATATCCCGATAGTAAAGAGCGCGATCCCGCACTCCCTCCATCCGGTCGCGCGCGGCGCGGGCTGCGGATCGAATCTTCACTGCCGTCGCGTAGTACTCCTGCTGCGCGCGACGAAGCTCGGCGGCGGCGGCACCAATGCGCGCGCGGCCCCGGTCGAATAGTGGAAGCGGAAACTCTAAGGTGGGTCCTACCTCCCACTCTCCCCCTTCCCGTTCTCCCAGCGGACCGGAATGAAATTCTGGAATGAGAGCTGTAAATCTCCGAAATCCTAACTGCTCTCCGGCGACTATGATGCGTTGCCGAGCATGCGCGATATCGACGCTGCTGCGAAGCGCACGGGATTCTAGATTGTCCGTTTGCAGAGGCTCTGCGGGTACATCCGGCATGCTTCCCTCCACTTCCCACTCTGTTTCCCTCCCCCAGAGTCCCATTAGAGTGTTCAGTGCTTCCCGGCTCTGGCGGGCTGCCACTTCAGCGGCCCTGAGCGTCACCTTTGCCGATTCCGCTTGGGCCCGTTCCCGGGCATAGTCTAGGTCCGTAATGTTGCCCGCCTCATGAAGACGCCGCGCCACCTCGAACGAGGCCGTTAGCGCCTGGACAATCGTTTGCCGGAGGTCGAGCATTTGCTCGTTAGCCTGATGGGTGTAGAAAGCGGTACGGACCTGGGCGGCAAAGTCCAGTACCGCTCCCGTGACGCGAAGTTTGGTTTCTTCAAACCGGGCGGCGGCCACTCGCTTGCGCAGCGGCATATACAAAACGTCCAGGAAATTCATCACAAGACTGAGTTCCAGATCCGGTGAAGCGCCGCCCGCGACAGGGAACAAAACCGCGGCGTCAAAAACTGGATTGCTCAAAAGACCGGCCTGCACCAAATCCGCCTGAGCGATTCCCAGCTCAGAGTACGTAGCCTGCAGGTCTCGATTGTTCAGCAAGGCAACCTGTAGAGCGTGTTCGACATTCAACTTGCCTTTCAACAAAGAACGAATCTTTTGCTCAGCCTGTTGATCCAGCTCGGTGCCATTGTTCCAAAACAGCTTGACCGCGGCGCGTTCTTCGATGGCGCTGCTGACGTCGGAGAATCCGGCATTGGGACTCATGGTCGCACATCCACTCACGAAAGCGAGTGCAGTAACCGATGCTACTCCTAGTCGCGATAACATTTGTCACTCCCCCATGCGCTATATTAAACGGAGATGAGTTCCTGAATTGTCCTTATTTCATCTTCTCTATCTTGACGATCGCTTTTTTCGGAACGTCAATGGTAAAGCGAACTTCGTCTCCAAACTTCAATCCTTCAAGAAGAGTAGGAGGATCTACCCGATATCCCATCGTCATCGCGTCCATGAATCCTTTAATCTCGCCGTGCTCGACGACAATCTGGTTTGCATTCGGAACCGTCGCGATAACTTTACCCTCACCCACGACGGTTTGTTGCCCGCCAGGCGCGACAGATTCTTGACCCCCCTGCTGGACGGCCGCTACCGGCTGTGCCGATGGTATATCTGCTTGCGTGTAGGCAAGTGTCTTGGATGGAGAGCGTTCGGGGGCAACCAACGCATCCGGGTGCGCCGGATGGTTTGCCGTTAGCTGTCCCGGTTCATACGGTGCACATCCCGCCAGCACCAGGAGAAAAAATGCTGATAAGAAACTCCGATTGGATTGCATGTCTCGTTCCTTTCAGTTCGATCAGTTTTTGAGTTTCTCAATCTTCGTGATCGCGCGCTTTTCGGTATCAATGGTGAAGCGGACCTTGTCGCCGGGTTGAACGCTTTTCAGAAGCGCGCTCGAATTCACTTTGTAGCCCATCGTCATCGCGTCCATGAAACCCTTGATCTCTTCATGATCCACGATGATCTGCTGGCTCTCGGGAACCAGAGCAACGACTTTACCTATGCCGCTGACAGACTTGGGAACCCCTTTAGGTCTAAGCAATGCCAGATAAGTCGATACGTCGATCAGCTCTTGAACCGTCATGCGATCATTGTAAACGGGCATCGTGGATTTCCCGTCTGGCCCACGATGCTTTTTCGCAGCGTGGGCGCTCGGATTGACGACCGACTCAGTAAAATACTCGAGCGGATGCAGGGGGCCCATTTGACCGAGCTCGGGACCGAGCGCGTTTCCGGGCGCAGCAGCGGGAAATTTCTCGCCACGCACCTCATGGCAGACGTAACAAACATATTTTTCGAAGGCCGCACGGCCCTTAGCCGCGTCCCCCTTCGGCATAGTGAACTGCCAGTCTTTGGGGTGATGCATTTCTATTGCGGACTGCTGAGAAAAAGCCTCCGCCAAGCAAAGCACCCAACTGACGCCTATTGCGAGACCAAGCGTGCTAAAGCGCGGAGCGATCATAGTTCGACCTCGTTTGTTACAGGAAATGGCGACTCCGTCCGACTAAACGGACGAGGCGTCAATGCAGTAAGTCAAGACATCCGCCGCAAGGGCAGACAGATTCAGCGCCGCGGCTGCTGTTCTAGATCAGCAACACGGAAAGAAAGATGTGGCGTGATGGAGTTATGAAACGATGGAATCCGGAAGACCACCAGAAAACCGCCCGCAACCAGAGATTGCGCGTTGCGTGTGTTGTCTCCCAACTTGCGGCGAAAGACTGCGGCAGCCGCAGTTTGCCCGCCGCGGAAAGGTGCGGTGCGAATGAAATTCCCGATACGGGGCCGCTTTTGAAGCGGAGATCGGGACAGTGAAGTTCGGCAACGGCATGATCATGGGAGCCTGGTTGTTGTGACATCCCATGGTGCGCGTGGCTTTCGGCTAAAGCTTTAGACGCATGACCCGGATGCTCCTTGCCGTCCAGACACGCCGCCAACACGTGAGCGGCTCCGGCATATAAGAGCAGGAAGGCGAGAACAATAGCGGTGAGTTGTCTCATGGAAACAGATGATTTGTATCGTCGGGACTCCGCTATTTCAAGAGCCGCGGCCGAAATCGGCCTTTCGAGTGGCGCCAGCAAGAGCGCCCTAACTGAAAAATAACGCGGCTCTTGCCGAGTCCTGACTCGGATCAGTTCTTTAATTTCTCAATCTTCGTGATCGCGCGCTTCTTGGTATCGATGGTGAAACGG
>JBOHVR010000484.1:0-3995 GCA_050735755.1 Binatia bacterium | reverse complement strand
GCGCAGGGCCTGTAAACACTTTTCCTTTGCCTCATAGAACGCTTTGTAGAGGCTCCGCGCCGCCCATGGGTAGCGCTCATGGATTTCGCGGCGCAAAACGATGACATGCATGATCGGAAAGATCTTGGTTCTGCGGTAGTAGTCCACCTCGACTTCTTTATAGTTGGGAAAGAGGCGGCGAATTCCGGGAACGCCTTTGACAAAGCACGAAGGGCTGCGCGCTGAGATCAGCGCGTCGATGGCGCCGCTTTCAAGCATTCCGTTGAGCGTTTGGTCCGGCGCAATAGTCGCAATCTTGATTTCAGCCGGAAGACGAAGTTCCACGCGTTCTTTTCTGCCGGGTTCCTCTTGCCCGCCGACGAGCCAATGGACATCTTGGGGTCGAACACCGTAGTCGTCCTGCAGGAAGCCGCGAATCCAGACTGCTGCGGTAATGGAATACTCGGGCACGCCCACTCTTTTCCCTTTCAGATCCTCGGGCCGGCGGATTCCCGAGCGCTCATTCATGAATAAACAGGAGTGGCGAAAATAGCGCGAGGGAAAAACCGGAATCGGCACGAACGGTGAATTGCCACGGGCGATCCAGGTGGCGGCATTCGAAAGCGACATCTCCGAGGCATCGAACTCCCGGTGGTTGCCCATGCGCCAGAATATCTCTTCCGCCTGCAACGGAAGAAAGTTTAAGGTCATCCCTTCGGCCTGAACCGTTCCGTCCTGCAAGGCCCTGGTCCGGTCATAGTCGCCGCACGCCACGGTCAAAAATAATTTTTCCATTTACCTTCCTCACATCACGTCAAAAGATTTTGTTGCGGCATGTCCCGCGGGAAAGTCGTTATGCGACGGCCGCAAAGCACCGATGAAGACAAACGAAAATCAGTTGTCGCCAAACCCCTGCCAAAAGTCAACCTGAAGAAATTTGTCGGTGGCAAGGAGCCTTGACGGACTTGGGGTTGACTATTAATTCAGGACCGGAACCGGGCGCCTGTGCTGGCCGGCACGCTTTTTTGTGGGATCGCACTCGAAATGGCCGGGGACCTTCGCGCCGCAAGGACAGCAGTCTTCGACCAGCCGGTATTCAAGAATGTCGTGCCAGGAGCGTCGGATTAGGGCGGCGCCGCAATTCGGGCAGTACGTCGTCTGACCTTCATCATCAAAGACGTTGCCCACATAGCAGTACTTGATGCCTAAAGAACGCGCGATCTGGCGCGCCTGTTTGAGTGTAGATGCCGGCGTTCTAGGCTTATCCATCATTTTGAAGTCAGGATGAAAGGCCGTGAAGTGAAGCGGCACGTTGTCACCCAAATTCTCCAAGATCCAGGCGCACATCCGCTTGGTCTCATCGGCATCGTCATTTTCTCCGGGAATCATGAGGTTCGTGATCTCAAACCAGATATCGGTTTCGTGTTTCAGCCATCTAAGAGTGTCGAGCACGGGATCGAGATGCGAAAAGGTAACCTTATGATAAAAGCGTTCCGTAAAACCTTTGAGATCGACGTTGGCGGCATCGATGTAGCGGTACACCTCCGGGCGCGCCTCCGGCGTGATGTACCCCGCTGTCACCATGACGCTCTTCAGGCCATGGTCGCGCGCCAGGCGCGAGATGTCGATAACGAACTCACCCCAGATAACGGGATCGTTATAGGTGAACGCAATGCTGGGCACTTTGTGCTTCAGGGCCAGCCTCACGACTTCTGCGGGCCCCGCGCCCATGCTGCCGGCGGCATCAAGTTGCGCTTTGCTGATGCTCCAGTTTTGGCAAAAGCGGCAGCCCAGATTACAGCCGGCCGTGCCAAAGCTCAAAATGCCCGTTCCGGGAAGAAAATGGTTGAGGGGCTTCTTCTCAATCGGATCGATGGCAAACCCAGTGGATTGTCCATAGCCGAGGGAGTACAGCTTGCCAGCTATATTCTTACGGATATAGCAAAACCCGGCTTGTCCCTCTCCGATCCGGCAATAGCGGGGGCATAATGTGCAGAGAATGCGGCCGTTCGCTTCGGAATGCCACCACAGCGCCTCTTTCATATAGAGAATATGTCTCTTTTGCCTTGCCCATTCAAGCAGCAAGCAAGCGACCGAAACACTGGACCCTTTTTCGTGCGCTATGCTATACTTTTTTGCCATGGGTTTAGTTCAGGGCCTTAAGGGCATGCGCCACATCGCCCTCAAGGTCAGCGACATCAAGCGCTCGAAAACTTTCTATCGCGACGTTCTCGGCATGGAATTGGTATGGGAGCCCGACCCGCACAACGCTTATCTCTCCTCGGGCAGCGACAATCTCGCTCTGCACGAAATTCCGGCCGCCTCCGAAACAACGTCCAAAACACAGTCGCTCGACCACTTCGGTTTTGTGGTTGAAAGCATTGAGCGCGTGCAGGAACTGGAGCAGGATTTCGGTCGGCTTGGGGTCAAGATCGTCCATCCGTTTAAAATCCACCGCGACGGCAGCGCATCTTTTTATTTTGCCGATCCCGACGGAATCATTATCCAGATGCTGTTCGAACCTACTCTCAGCCGTCAAGAAATTCGCTAGATAAAGATCCGCAAGCGTTTTGCAATTCATTCACGATTTTTTCCGCGGCCTTTTCGCCGCTGCGCACACAGTCCGGAATGCCAACGCCTCCGTAAGCGCCGCCCGCGAGCGCGAGCCTCGGGAAATGATCAAGGTCACCATCGATATTCCGAATTAAGTCCAAATGACCGACGCGATATTGCGGCATTGACCGCGGATAACGGCTAACCTGACAGAAAAGCGGCGCCGCGTTGATGGCTAATAAATCGGCCAATTCGCGTCGCACCTCCGATTCGATGCCCGCATCATCCCGCTCCAGCTCCGCGGCCTGCAGCGCCCCGCCCACGAACGCGCGCAGGAGCACGAATCCATGGGGTGCCCGCCCCGGATATTTTACGCTGCTGAAAGTGCATGCCATGATTGAGCGTTTCTCGATCGCTGGAACGACAAAACCAAATGCATCAAGCGGGTGCGGAACCTCTTCGCGCCGGTAAGCTAGATTTACCGTAGCCGTTGACGCGTAGCGAATGTCCTTGAGACGCATGCTTAACTCGGGCGCCGCTTGGGCCAGAAGCTGAGCCGCACTATACGCGGGCGTGGCTACAATAACGCCGTCGGCGTGAATCGCTTCGTTCTCCTGAGTGAGCGCCCAATTCCTCTCTGACCCATTAAAGTTGAGGCGCACAATTTTCTTTCCTAACCCGATCGCGCTTTGCGGCAACCTGGAGACCAGCGCATCAACGATCTCCTGCATTCCCTCGCGGAACGACACAAACAGGCTATAGCGCGCGCCGCTCGCCGCCTTTGGGGTGCCACGCCGCCGCCGCTCGCGCCGCATGGCGCGAATAATACTGCCGCTTTGTCGTTCCCGCTCCAGGAAGCGGGGCAAGGTTGCTGCCAAACTCAGCGCTTCAGGGTCAGCCCCATAAATCCCGCCGACAAGTGGCTGCGCGACACGGTCTAAAACTTCCTGCCCCAGACGGCGGCGGACAAAAGAAGCCAAACTTTCGTCGCTATCTTCACGGCGGCGCGGAATTAGCGGCTCCAGCGCTAATCGGGCCTTTCCGCGCCACGAAAAGATCGGCGTGCGCAAAACCGGCGCCAAGCGCGTCGGAGTCATGAGAAAGAAGCCCTCGGGAAGGGGCTGCAATACTCCGCCACGAACAACATAGACCGAACGGTGTGAGGTTCCCGTCGGAATCAAACGCGCGCTGAGGCCCAGCCGCGCGCAAAGCTCCAAGGCCCATGGCTTCTCCGTGATGAACCCGTCGGGACCGTCCTCGACAAGGAAGCCTTCGATCTTGCGCGTCGAGATCACGCCCCCCAGGCGCTGACTGGCTTCTAAGATCAGGACTTGGAGGTCAATCTTTCTTTCGTGAGCGAGTTCCAGAGCGCGGTGGGCGGCGGCTAAGCCGGTGATCCCGCCGCCGACAACGACGAGGCGCCTGGTCATAAGACGGGTTGAGGATCGAGGATGGAGGATAGA
>JBOHVR010000483.1:0-4814 GCA_050735755.1 Binatia bacterium | reverse complement strand
CACATATGGGTTTTGCTGATTGCTTACGTGACAAGGTATATTCCGTATGGGATGCGCGCGTCGTCAGGATCGATTTTGCAGATCCACAGTGAGCTGGAGGAAGCGGCGGCCGCCTCGGGGGCATCTTGGTGGGAGACATTTAAGCGGGTGACCTTGCCGCTGCTAAGACCGGGTTTTGTGGCCGGGTGGATTTACATCTGCATCGTTTCCTTTCGGGAGTTCTCCACTTCGGTGCTCCTGGCGACCGGCGAGAGCAGAGTCCTCTCAATTTTACTCTTTAACATGTTTGAACAGGGCCAGGTTACCGTGGTAGCTGCGATTGGCATTCTTATGATTCTTACCTTGATGACGATCGTGGCGATCTTTTATAAAGTGTCCGGGCGCGTCGGCATCCAGGCCTAAGGCCCGCGAGGAAACGTCGGTGATCGAAATTAAGGGACTGGTCAAAACGTTCGCGGATCGGCGGTCGGACGGCGTGCGAGCGGTTGACAACATTTCCTTTAACGTTGAGGAAGGGAGATTCTATACGCTGCTTGGTCCTTCCGGATGCGGGAAAACGACCACCTTGCGTTGCATCGCAGGACTGGAAAAGCCGGACACCGGAGAAATTGAAGTTGCCGGGCAGAAGGTTTTCTCCTCCTCAAGCGGCACTTTCGCGCCTGCCTATCGACGTCCCATCGGCATGGTCTTTCAGAGCTACGCGATCTGGCCTCATCTTACGGTGTTTGAAAATGTCGCCTTTCCTTTGCGGGTTGGGAAACAAAAATTCAGCAGCGATCAAATCCGAAAAAAGGTGCGGAGCGCAATTGAACAGGTGGAATTAGGGCAGATGGAAGGCCGGATGGCGACGCAACTCTCCGGTGGACAGCAGCAAAGACTGGCGCTGGCGCGGGCGCTCGTGCGCGAGCCGCAGGTGCTGCTTTTGGATGAGCCGTTAAGCAATCTCGACGCGAAACTGAGGGAAAGGATGCGCGTCGAGTTGCGAGAGCTGCAGCGCAGACTCCGGATCACCACGCTTTACGTTACTCATGATCAAATCGAGGCCCTCTCGATGTCCAACGTCATCGCCGTCATGAGCGCTGGCGTGATCGTGCAGGAAGGTTCTCCGCGGGAGATTTATCTCCATCCCAAAACCCAGTTTGTGGCGCAATTTATTGGGTCAACCAATCAACTGTCGGGGAAATTGCAAAGGGCGCAAGCGGAAGGCTTGGCCGTTGTCAATACGGAGGTCGGAGAAATTTCGTGCGGCATTATGAATGATGTTCCTCCGGATACGGCGGTGGTGGTTGTCGTCCGGCCCGAGAGCGTTGTTCTGCACCGGAGCAGGCCATCCGATCGTCCTAACGTGGTTGAAGGCAAAGTTGCCACGGCCATGTTCTTAGGGGAATACCTCGACTGTTCCATCGAACTGGGTAAAGCAATCCTACAGACGCATCAGCCGCATTCTCTAGAGCTGCGGCGTGGCGAGACCGTTTGGGTCGAGTTGCCGCCGGCAGAGTGCATGGCGCTACACGTGGAGGGCACTGACCGCGCGCCGAGCTCGGTGATCGCTTCTCAGTAGAACCGGCTGCCGCCTGGCTATCCTGGACGCATAAGTTCCGGTAATCGTTTTGAGTCTGCTCGGGTTTAAGATTTGGGCTCGCCTGTGAGCCAAGACCGTGGCTTGTGGGGCCGCAGGATTCGCGATCCCTGAAGGGCAGCAAACCGGAAGATGATTGTCGCAGTCATACTTTCCGCCGGCGATTCGAGCCGTATGGGCAAGCCGAAAGCCCTGCTTCCGGTTGGGACCGAAACATTCGTCGAAAGGATCGTCGCCGCATTCAGAAAAACCGGGGTGGAAAAGATCCTTATCGTACTTGGCCGGCATGTAGCAGAGATTCGACCCAAAATCGCCCAACTATCGGTACAAACGGTTGTCAATGAGAATTATAACAGAGGGCAGCTTTCGTCGTTGCAGACGGCCATTCGCGCCCTCGAAGGTGAAGACGTGGAGGCGATTTTGGTCCATCTTGTCGATCACCCGTTCGTGAATCCTGGACTTGTCGACCAAATGATCCAGAATTTCCGCGCGTCCAATGCGCTGATCGTATTGCCGCGGTACAAGGATCGCCGCGGGCACCCGGTGCTTTTTTCCAGCAAGCTGTTTCCGGAGTTGCTTGAAGCGTCTTTGGAAGTGGGCGCTAAAGAGGTCGTTCGAGCTCACCGGAGCCAGACGTTGGAGATCGAAACTACGGAAGAGGGCGTGACGATAGATATCGATACTCCGGATGAATACCGTTGGCACGTGGAGAAAGGTTGATGAAAAAGGTCAAAGCTACTTTGGCGTGCGGCGACTATGATTTACTGCGTCCCCTAATCGATGGCGTTGTGCAGCCGCCGGGTATGGAGCTCAACGTTCTAACCATGGCGTCGCCGGAAAGGCACGGGCGCATGTTGCGCCACGAAGAGTTCGACATTTGCGAACTTTCTTTGGTGGCTTACCTGCTCTCTAGGGAGCGGAAGAAACCCTATACGGCGATTCCCGTGTTTCCGCATCGCCGGTTCCGCCACGGTTACATGGTGAAGCGAACCGGCTGCGGGATTGAAAAGCCGTCGGATCTAAACGGGAAACGGGTGGGTTTAGATACGCTCCAGAACTCGGCCGGTCTTTGGATGCGCGGTGTTTTGCAGGACCACTACGACGTTGACTTAAAATCCATCGAGTGGTGGTGCCAGGAACAGGAAGATATTCCGTTCGAACCTGCCGCCTCGATGAGGGTTCGACGGGTTCCCAAGGGGAAAACAATCGATCGGATGCTTCAGGATGGGGAGCTGGAAGCCGCTCTGTATCCTGAGACGCTCCCTTCTATCCGGAAGGGTTCTCCAAAAGTTGCGTTACTGTTTCCCGATCCTAAGCAAGCCGAGATCGAGTACTATAAAAAGAGCGGTATCTTTCCCATCATGCATGCGGTGGTCATTAAAAACGAAATCCTCGAAAAGCATCCTTGGGCTGCCGTCAGCGTGTTGCAGGCCTTTCAGCAAGCAAAAGAAATATGCTATCGGCGCATGAGAGATCCGCGCAGCTTCGGCTTGGTTTGGGTGAAGGAACTGATGCAGGAACAGGAAAACATTTTTGGGCCTGACCCATGGCCTTACAACCTCGAAGACAACCGCGTGGCGTTAGAAGCAGTGGTCCGTTATGAGTACGAACAGGGAATGATTAACAGGCAGCCGGATATCGAAGAACTCTTCTTCGCCGCAAGCTTGCAGGAAATTCAACATTATTTATGAACCTGACTTATGAACCTGTTACTTCGCTGGCTTATCAACGCCCTCACACTGGTATTGATCTCTCATCTGTTTGCTTCGATTCAGGTTGCGGGATTTGGAAGCGCGCTCGTCGCGGCTCTGATCCTGGGTCTAGTCAACGCCGTGATCCGACCGCTTCTTATCATCGTCACGTTGCCCATCAACATACTCACGTTAGGGCTATTTACGTTTGTGATTAATGGCTTGCTCTTCTGGTTTGTCGCCTCGTTTATGGAAGGGTTCGAAGTCGGCGGATTTTGGTCGGCGTTTTTTGGCGCCTTGGTTTTCAGTATTGTTTCGTCGCTGCTGAGCATGCTGCTTCCCGGGGATTAAACGCCTTCCCTGCCATTCTGCCTCGACTCAAATAGATAGATACGAGCACGAACGCTTGCCGCTTGCGGCTTCGGAACGGGCCCATACTGATCGTTTTCACCGCGGGGCGGCTGCGGATCTTGCGATCGGCAAGTAAACTTTGACAATGGTTCCCTGTCCCGCGATGCTCACGTATTCGAGTCTGCCCTTATGAGCCAAAATAATCTGCCGTGCGATCGGGAGACCCAAACCCCAACCGTCTTTCTTGGAGGTCGTAAAAAGATCAAAGATGTTCATGTCTGCCGGAACTCCGGCGCCGGCGTCTTGAATCTCGAGGCAGAGATCATTGGCGGCGGTGTATGCCCGGAGGATGATTTTGCCTCCTCGCGGCATGGACTCGACTGCGTTTTTCCAGAGATTGGACAGCGCTTGTTTGAGCCGGTGCTCGTCAGCGACTACAGGAAGCAGATCTTTTGGCACGTGCTGCTCGATGGCAATGGGCGGCCCGTTGTTATCCCCAGAAAATGCGTTACTGACTTCCCGCACAACCGCTTCCAGGTTCACCAGCGTAAGATTGAGCGTCGGCGGACCGGCAAATTCTCCGATTTGGGAAACGAGCGTCTGAAGGCGGCCAATCTGGCTTTTCGCCTCCTCAAACAGCGAATGATTACTGGCGTCCGGCAGCTTTTGGGGCTGAAGGCGCTGCTCCAATGCCTGCATAGAAGCAAGCAAAGCGGCTAACGGCGTGGCGATCTCCTGCGAGATCTTTGCGGTCGTAGTACCTAAGGCTGCAAGAGCCACGCTCTCGCGTAGCTCCTGGGTGCGCTCATCAGCGCGCTGTTCAAGTTTGTTCTCCAGCTCTCTCTTGGCTGCCGCAAAAAGGCTGATGACCACGCCTTCGGCGATGAAAAGAACCAGAGCCAGATAGTCCAAGGGATGAATGTATAACGACCAGCGCGGGGAGAGAAAAGCGTAGCGGATCGTCAATGCAGATAGAACCGTTGCGACCAATCCTCCACCGCGTCCAAAAAACCAGGCACTGAAAAGCACGGGAACGGAGAAAAGTAGGAAAGGACTGAAAACGTCGGCCGCTTCAGCCACAAGCAACCTGACAGCGGCCGTCACTGCCACGGTGAGAGCCGCATAGATATAACCGATGCGCCTGGGGTACGCCCAGCTCGGTGTGCCCGAGAACGAGTGGCCCAGGCGCTGGC
>JBOHVR010000482.1:0-3861 GCA_050735755.1 Binatia bacterium | reverse complement strand
CTTAAGAACAGCGTTTCGGCCGAAGCGTAGATGACCTGATCGCGATGTAAGTTCGCCAGAGTCATCAAAGTGCGCACCGCTTCCGGATCCGCCGGCCCGGAAATCTTTTCTCGAATTTGCAGGCTCCGGCGTAACAACGGCTCCGCCTCCGCATAACGGCTCTGAATCCGATAGAGCGCGGCCAGGTTCAGGAGCGCCTCGGCAGCCTTTGCACGGTTTGCGCCGGCGGCTTCCTCGATCTGCAAAGCGCGTTTCAACGTTGATTCTGCGTCCCGATAACGACCGAGATTTGACTGCGTGGCGCCGCGGGCGGCAAGGATTTCCGCTGTCGCGAGACTATCCCGAGCCGGAGACGCCTCGCGAATCGCCAGCGCGCGTTTCAGCAGAGCCTCGGCCTGCAGATGGTTTTTCTGTTTGTGATAACTGACGGCGAATCGGTAGAGAATGTAGTCGGGTGCCAGAGGTGCAGCCGCGGCCCCGCGCTCGACGATCGAGAGGCTTTCCTGATAGAGCGGAGCCGCCGCGTCAAACCTGCCCTGTTCGGAATACTGCTCCGCCAGATTGAAAGCAGCAACGGCCACCCCCGTAGTTACGGCAGGGTCGGGTGACGAGCGTCCGGTGCGGACGACGCGAAGAAGAAGTGGCTCGGCTTGTTCTTTGCGCCCCGTCCGGCTGTACAGCGCTGCGAGGTTATTGAGGCACTTAAGCGTCTCCGGATGAGCCGGACCCAGCGTTCTTTCCTCGAGCGTTAAAGCTCGCCGGTAATAGGTTTCCGCCGGCTGGCTTTGTCCCAGCGCCTCGTGAGCAGACGCGACATCGTACGTCGAAACAGCCGTGGCAGGATGATTTATTCCGAACGTTGCTTCGGCAACGCGCAGCGCCTCGAGAGCGGCGGTGAGCATCTGCGCATATTGCCGCTGCCGGCTGAGCTCTGCGACGCGTTCATGCAGTTGCTGCCAGGAGGCTCCTTGCGCCGGCAGCGCAAACAAAGAACTGCCGAGGAGGATAGCGACGAGGATGCGGCGATGTGCTGCCATGCTGGCTGCTCAACCTTTCCAGGAAATCCACTCGCTCAGGCTCCGCCGCACATCAGGAAGACCAACGCTCACAATACCGATCGTGGTGCGTAGTTTCAGGGCAAATTGCGCTGCCGTGTTCGAATCCCAGAAACGCTCCTGAGCCGCTTGATTCATGAATTCCCGCACCCACCAGGAGGCAAGATCGTCGGGCGCCGCCGGCACCGCAGACAGATTCTGAAACAGGTATTGATCAGGCATTTGGGTTGCGCCGGTCAACGGCGCCAATGTCGACACAAAATAAGGACCTTCGCGAAGGCTGCCCGGGATCAAACGCAGCAGCGCTCGTGCGCGCGCGTAATCGTAATGCTCCAGAATCCATCCGGCGGACACTTTCGCCGGGACTTTGCCGTCCACCGGAACATAGGTCGCGTTGATCTCCTGTGCGCGTATGTTTTGCTTGAGTTTTTCGATCGAAGGGATCAGCTTGAGATAGGCATCGATGACCTTGAGATACCGATCTCGGGTGGATTCGATGGGCGGCGCGCCCATTAAGAGATAACTGTAAAGCCCGTAGCCGGCGGTTTCCTTTTCGCCGGTTGAGAGAAACGCTTTGCCGGTCTCGATCGGCGGCGTCGTACCGCGCTCGCGGTCCGTGACGACCAATCGAACGGAGCAACTCTGATCCAAATCCGAGCCGCGTACGTGCACGGTGGCACGGTAGATCCCTGGAGGGACTCCTGCCAGGCTCCAACGGGCCTCGGATCCGCCGCTGATCGATCCCGCTGTCGCTTTCCAGGTGTGACTCACAGAAGCGCTTGAGACGGCCCACACGCGAACTGTCACGGCGCCGTCCTCGGCAACGCTGGGCACGTCCAAACTGCAAAGGACAGTAGGGGCATCTGCGGCAGGGTGCTGCGCAGCCGGAGCAAAGGCAGGGGAGAAAACCAGAGCCAGTAAAGCACAGCTAAAGGAAATGTATTTCACTCGCGCCTTCCGCTAGCTGTCGGTTTTCGCGCGTGCTGCCCAGATCCGGCGGCCCAGCATCACGATGGCGACCCACGCGCCGACCACGACGAGCGTCGCTCCGGGATCAAGCGGCATGGATACAACGTAGAAGTACCACCAAGTCACAAGCGACAAAACGAGAATTACGCCGATCGAGGAGACCGGGTTGGATCTGGTTTGGCTTCGTTCGTTTGCTGGCTGGGGTTTCGCAGGCGCGGAGCCTAAATTTTTGTCGGCATCGGAGTCGACAGCTTTCGTGGACACAGCTGGCGCAGGCTTGCCGGGTTCACCGGCCATCGATCCGGTTGCGAGACTCTCTGCGGAAGCGGCCGATCGCCCGAGGTCGCCTGCTCCGATCGTCTTCTCGATGCACTCGATCAAACCGTCGACATCCTGATGAAAGCGTGTATCTGTTATGGCAACTGCCTGACGACGAGAAAGGAGCGCCAAAGGCTCCGGTAGTTCCTGGGCGCGTGGCATCGCAGCGCCCTTCAGCAGCACGGGTATCACGCGCGCGTTCCGCTTGAGCGCGGTAGCCACCTCGACACGAACAAAATCCTTTGGGTCATCCAGTCGCCGGCCGCCGGCTTCGTCACTGATCGTCAACCATTGGGGTCCGATTAACACGATCAGTGCGCGACAGGCCGCGACATTTTCATTGATCACTTCCACGAAATCTGCACCCGGGTCGATATGTTCAATGTCCATGAAAATTTGATCTGCCCCGAAGTGCTTGGCAAGGCGGTCGTACATCCTTCCAGCGTAGCCGGAGGTATCGTCGCGCCGGTAATTGATAAAGATTTTGGACATGATCAAAAACTCATGACAAGACCAGCAGGATGATAGTGAAGTGGAACCAAGAAAACAAACTTAAAAATTCACGCCTAAAAACCCAGATCGATACTCCGACCCATGAAGCACGGGCCGGCCGACAACTTAAGTCAATGAGGGATTTCGTCGTTGTTCAGGTAGCAGAGCGCAACTACTCGCCGTAAAAACCATCCACCGACAAGCAAGAGCTGCTGACGGTGATTAGCATAGAATCTAGCCTCAGGCCTGACCGCGGCGCTCTGTGTGCAGCAAGCTTTCGGTTCTGCTTTCGAGACTCGGTGTTAATATTTGCGCATTTGCGCAATTGAGCAAACGTGCAAGTTCAGCGCCTGGTTTATGAACTTTAAATTGCGCAAGCATTTCAGTGGTTAATTGCGTTCTATCTGATACAATTCTCCCAGACGTCTCTGAAGAACCCCAAAGCCAAGCGAGCCAAACGGGAGGATTTTTTCGACAACAGCCTCGTGCAGGAACTCGTGAACGAAGGGTTTTTCACCTCGCTCTGGGGCAAAAATCCATTGTGAAGAGGTTTTCACGGCGAGCCGCGATGCTAAATCTTTGGCTTTTGGCGATAGTACCGGCTGGGCCGTAAGCGAGGGAGTCAGAGTTGCAGGGAAGGGACCTGCGGCGTTCAATCATGGAGTGTTTCACTGCACCGCGATCCTGGTGAGCCAAGTAAAAGGCGGGGGGACAAGTGAACCTAACGTGAGGGAGGCCTGATGGCAGCGAAATACAAGTTTGTCGGCCAGAGCGTTGCGCGCGTGGATGGGGTCGAAAAGGTGACGGGCAAGGCCAAGTTCACAGGGGACCTGGTCGTTGCGGGAATGCTCCACGGTAAAATTCTGCGCAGCCCCTATCCGCATGCGCGCATCGCGGCGATCGACACTTCGGGCGCAGAGGCGTTGGCGGGTGTCGCTGGCGTGATCACGGGCAATGACGTCTTAGACCTTCAGCGAACGGCGCGCGGCGTGCCAGTGATCGCGGTAAAGAAAGTATGTTATCAGGG
>JBOHVR010000481.1:0-2376 GCA_050735755.1 Binatia bacterium | reverse complement strand
CTCCTATTGCGCGTGCTCTCGATTATGCGCGTAACCGCTCGCAGCCTTTGCCGGGATGCCGCTACGAGGCCAACTTATCTAAAGGACTCACATCCTGTCAATGCGACGAAGGCCCGGGTGATCCATGCACGCCGAAAGCGTGTTGCACGGCAGCGCGCGCTCTCCACCGTTTCGTGGCTTTTGGGTCTGTTTGGGCCATCTGGCTTTTGGGTTTTCCATTTCAGTACCGCTGTTCACTTTCTTGCGCTTCAATTTCGACTCCGGTCAAAGCTGCTCCTCCCGCGGGGGTCCCTGGGCTTTCCAGAGGTCTATTTGTCCAGGCTCTGAGCTTGCCATTTCCCGGCGCGAGCGCTCTTCGAGTGGCCGGGTCCCTCATAATCGCCGTCTTGCCTCCCTTTCGGTTCCAAGTTCGCTCCCCATAGCATTCGATTTGCCAATTGGCGTGCAATCGTGGCATATCATTAATGAATAAGAAAAACTAAGAGGATCTCTCGGATCCAGGAGGTATCGCATGGCGAAAATATTAGACCCTCATGAGAAGCACGAGTGGAGTTCTGAAGACTACGTTTCACGCTGGGCGACGCGTCAGGACACAAGAGAAGGAGAACGGCAGGAAGCATTCCAGCAGCTGGCGGAAACGATTCCCTACGAAAAAGACGCGCCCATCAAGATTTTAGATGTGGGCGCTGGGTACGGCGGCTTGACGCAATTTCTCTTGCGCCAATTTCCTCGCGCGACGGCTGTTTGTCACGATGGATCAGAGGAAATGGCCGAGATGGGCCAGGAGCGTATGGGAGAATTCCAAGGACGTGTGGGTTACGCGCTTTCCGATTTCAGCCGCCGGGGCTGGAGCAGCAATATAAAGGAGCAATTCGAAGCGGTGGTCTCTTCGATTGCCATCCATAATGTGCGCGAACCGGAAATCATCCAAGCCATCTACAAAGAGATCTACCCGCTGGTGAAACCCGGCGGCTGTTTCCTCAATTTTGACCGGACCGTGCCCTCCGTCGAGGAACTGTTGACATGGGTAAGAGATGCCGGGTTCAAGGACGCGAAATGTTTCTATCAACAGCAAGACAAGAAAAGAGCGCTCTTTGGAGGCTTCAGACGATAGAAAGTTCGCTGCAGCAACCGCGAGTCTACTGACTCTGTTTCATCGTCTTCTGACGCGCCACACGAGTCTAGTTAGCAGGCTGTTGGAAAACGGCCTTCGTGCTTGAGAGCCTCATGCTTCGTCAGGCTCAGCAGAACGGAAAATATCTAATGATTTCAATCCTCCCCCGTTCGCCCTGAGCTTCTCGAGGGTTTTCAGTGCAGAAACCACTCGTGCCAGAGCTTGCTGTAGTAGTCGATCTTATCGTTATATCGGACGGGGTCTACGATGACAAAGTTAAATCCTTCACGCAAGCGCGGCGGGTTGGGCAGGACTTCCGGATGCGTCGGGATCCGGTTGACTTCGCGGAGGATCTTTTGACCGCCGTCTTTGCTTAGCATAAAGTCGATAAAAAGCATCGCCGCATGGGGATGTGGGGCGTTTTTCGACAACCCGCTGACATTGCTCGAGCCGATCACGGGTTCCAAATTGACCCATTCAACCGGCGCGCCGTTGCGCTGTCCGGTAGCGATGCCTTGGCTGTGAGCGTTGGGAGAAAGAAAATCTTCACCTGCAGCGATCAACTGAGCCAAGAGGGTATGGCCGGTGCGGACTTTGGGATTCTGCGCGCGCAACTTTTGAAAGAAAGCCTTGCCTTTTTCCTCGCCCCAATACTCCATCAGCCCCATGAGCCAGTGGGAGTCCTCGCGCTCCAACGCGATTTGATCCTTCCATTTTGAAGCGAGAAGGTCCTCGTAACGTTGCGGCACGTCCGCGCTCTTGACCAAACGCGTGTTGTATCCGAGGACAATCATCGTGGCGCGATTGGCTACCCAGAAGCCTTGCGACTGGAGAAACCTCTTGTCGAACTTTTCCGCCACGGGCGTGTGGTACGGTTGGAGCGTTCCCTTGCGGCGCAGAAACTCGATCCGGGTATCATTCGTATCCAGGATATCCGCGGTATACCTCCTGGCCTGCAGTTCGGTGGTGAAGCGCTGGACCATCGACGCGGAATTTGTGCGAACAAGTTTAACCTTTACAAAAGGATAACGCTGCTCGAAAGCCTCGACGATCTTCTGGGAGTCCGGGGCGGAAACGGAAGTGTACCAACCCACCTCTCCTTCTGCCTTCGCGCCTTTTTCCAGCCGGGCTTGACGGTCAGCGCCGCGATAAACAGCGATGTCATCCGCGGTGGCGACGTCCGTGTGGCTAGTGCAGAAAGCGAATCCCAGCACGAAAATAAACGCAAACGCTATGAACTGTCTCATCGTAACCTTCCCTAG
>JBOHVR010000480.1:0-6374 GCA_050735755.1 Binatia bacterium | reverse complement strand
GGTCATGGGGGGCATCGTCGTATCAGGACGCTTGCAGGTATGGCACATCTTCTTATTCACGTTGATTACGGGAGTTGCCTGGTCGTTTAGCGAACCCGTAAGGCAAAGCCTCATTCCCAGCATCGTTCCGAAAGCAGACCTCGTCAATGCGGTTGCGCTCAACTCGGGAGGATTTAACCTCATGAAGATCGTCGGCCCGGCGCTGGGTGGTGTGATGATCGCCTTATTTGGAGCTGCGGGAAACTTTTTCGCGCAGGGCGCCGCATACGTTGGCGTATTGGTTATGGTTTATTTGATGCGCGTGCCCTCAACACCGGATGAGGCGCGCCGCTCTTCCGCATTGGCCAATCTCAAGGAGGGTTTCTCTTATGTAGGGTCCACTCCCGCCGTCCTGGCGTTGATGATCCTGGCCTATGTCCCGCGCATCTTTGCGGTGCCGTACCAGACCTTGATGCCTGTTTTCCAGAAAGATGTGCTGGGAGTGGGTCCGGAGGGTCTCGGGCTGTTGATGGCCGCGCCGGGAGTAGGAGCGGTGTCGGCGGTGCTTCTGCTGGCCTCGTTGGTCAACAGGTTCAGACGTCAAGGGCTGTTGCTGGTGGGGAGCATTATCGTGCTGGGTCTGTTTCTCATTCTTTTTTCTCAGACAACCTCCTTCTGGCTCGCGCTCGCGGTTTTAATTGGGGTCGGCGCTTTCCAGATGCTGTTTCTAGCAAGCACCAACACGATGCTTCTCCTGATCGTTCCGGATGAGCTGCGCGGCCGTGTGATGAGCCTTTACATGCTGGATCGGGGCCTCATGCCGGCAGGCGCATTATTCGCCGGAGTAGCCGCGCATTTCATCGGCGCGCCGTCAACCGTGGCGATGATGGGCGCCATCGTCATTGTTCTGGCACTGGTTGTCGCCTGGCGAGTTCCGGTTATTCGTGCTTTACAGGGGTAGAGTCATCCTGTAGCTAAGTTCCGTGATATTTAAGATAATGGAAACATGGGAAAGAGCATTTCGGACAAGGAAAAGTCAAGAATGAATGTTGATGCTAAAAATAGGATAAGGGTGTTCGATGGCAAGAAGACAGCAAAATTGGGCACTGAAAAGAATCCGGCAGTGGTTCATGTACAAACAGAAGAAAGACTCAGCGAAGTGATATCGCTACTTGAGGAACACGATTGGAAATACACCATCGGATTGGAACCGGACAAACCGGAGGATATTGCCGATTTGAATCGTCTATTGAATCCACCCAAACCGATGGTAGCCGAACCGAAAATCGGCCGTAATGAGCCCTGTCCATGTGGAAGCGGGAAGAAGTATAAACAGTGCTGCGGTAAATCATGACACCCGTAGACGGAGCCCCGGACAGAAACGATCAATCCACCGAAGTCGAACCCATCCACAACCTGAACAAGATGGAACCCCTAGCCCAACCTAAGGCGAGAAGATTATCTGCGACAACCCGAACGAGCCCTTCGCATTGGCGTAAAACCTCACTCTAGGTCGGGTCATCACGCGCCACCATCAGACTCAACCCAGGAGGCGAAACCCATTAGCCCATATTCAGACAACGGGCGCCGCCTTGAGCCGTGAGGCAACGGAAAAGATAGCGTGCTCGCGAGCGCGAGGCCTGATCGCGGAGGCGAACACGATCACGCTAGCTAGCCAGCGCTCTTGATTGCGAGCGAAGCCGACAAAGCGAGTATGGAATTCATGGGCGCATTATTGTCGTAAGTCGCACGCCACGCAAGATTCACAACACTTGACACCGCATCTCCCCTGCACTATGGCTGATAAAAAATAAGCGAGGCTTCATCAATGAGCTTAAGAGGAAAAGCCGCTATCGTCGGCATTGGAGAAACACCCGTCGACCGCCTCGGCAGCAAGCCCGGGGAACCGCGGAAGTCCACAGCGGAATATTTGGCTTGGGCATCGCGCATCGCGCTCGACGATGCAGGTCTTACGCTAAAGGATTTAGACTGCCAAGGTCTTGCGGCAATTTATACGAGCAATCACTCGCAGCCGTTTTGGCCGGAGGAGGTCGCGAGCATCATCGGCTTCACGCCCGGCGCCGCGCTAGCAGGAGGCAACGGCGGCGCGAGCGCGGTCTCTTTGTTGGGACATGCCGCGGCGATGATCGCCAGCGGCATTGTGGATCTCATCCTCGTCATTGCCGCTGCTGCGCCCTTCAGCGAAGCCGGACGCACGCGCGGGGAACCGATGGATACGCGGGACTTCGAGATGCCCTTCGGCGTCATGGGGCCCAACTGCAAGATCTCTTTCGTCATGAGCCGTTACATGTACGAATCGGGAATGACGGAAGAGCATTTCGGCAAGATCGCCGTCACGGGGCGTTACCATGCTTCTTTGAATCCGGCCGCCTATTTGAGAAAGCCCATCACGATCGAGGACTACAAAAAATCGCGTCTGATCTCAGATCCGATTCGCTTGTTGGACTGCGTGTTGCCGGCGAACGGCGGCAAAGCCTACATCCTCGCCGCACCGGAAAAAGCGAAGTCCCTGCGTAAACCGCCAATCTGGCTGCTCGGTTGGGGCGAGAGGGAAAATCCGAGCGCGGGCCCGCGCTACCGCGCAAACCCGCTGATTACTGGCATTCGCGAGTGCGCCGATTCGGCCTTCAAAATGGCGGGTGTCGCGCACAAGGATATCAAATGTCTTAATCTCTACGACGACTATATTCCGATCGTCATGCTGCAGATCGAGGATCTCGGTTTTTGCCAGAAGAACGACAAGGAATTCTTCGAGAAGACAGATTTCACTTTCACAGGGGATCTGCCGATCCAGACGAGCGGCGGCATGATCAATTGCGGCCAGCCTTCGACGACCGGCGGCATGTTGCATGTCATCGAAACCGTGCGCCAGTTACGGCATGAAGCCGGCGACCGTCAAGTTCCCGACATCAAGTTCGGCATCGCTACAGGATTAGGGGCAGTAAACTATGGCAAGAATTTCGGCTGCACCGCCGCCGCGATTCTGGGAAAGGAGGTCTGACATGGCGGAAGCAGCAAGCGCAATCAAGAAACCACTACCGCAAATGACGCCGCTCAATCAGCCGTTCTGGGACGGCGCTAAGAATGGCAAGCTCATGATGCAGCGCTGTGAAGATTGCCACTCGTGGGTCTGGTGCCCGCGCCCCGTGTGCGGCGAATGCGGCAGCGACAAATTGGCATGGAGTCCAATCGGCGGCCGCGGCAAAGTTTTCGCCTTCACGGTCATCCGCGAAGTCGTCGGCCGCGCGCTGCGCGGCTTCGCCCCGGACATCCCGTACGTCACCGCCTGGATCGATTTGGACGAGGGGCCGAGATTCTGCAGCAACATCATCGGGTGTCCCGTTGAAAAGGTTAAAATCGGCATGGAAGTGGAAGCGACATTCGAAGATACCGGCGATGGAGTGACCTTGGCGAAATTTAAGCCGAAATCCTAGGCTTACACGGCCCGTTGGATCTTTCTCTCAAAGTGCAGCGGCCAAGTTCGAGATCAGTTGAGCCGAAGCTGGGCTTCTATATGAAAGAAGGGGTGCGATGATTCTGAGACGCGTTGGCGACAGAGTTCCTCAGGGAAAGGCTGCTTTCTTGCACGCTAAATAGAAGCCTATTGTTTTTAACTCACAAGGAGATCAACCATGCCCAACCCAAAACTCCGCCTCGGTTTTCGCGAACCCGGAATCGACACCAACCGTCCCTTCGTCGACGGGACCGTCAAGGTCGAGGGCTTCGATTTGGAGATCAGCAAGTTTCACGGGCCGGAGTTCATTGACGCATGGGACGCTAGCTTCGGCGGCCTCGTGCAAACCAAAGCCAAAGGCGACCACCCTTACGTCTCGATCCCGGCATTTCCCAACCGGAAGTTTCGCCTGGCCTACATCTTCGTCAACAGCGCGGCGGGCATCGAGTCCCCGCGGGACCTCGAAGGCAAGCGCGTGTTTGTCAGCAGCACCGCCGGGATCTGGGCGCGGGGCGCCCTGCTGAACTATTACGGCGTCGATTTCACTCGCATCCATTGGTTCATGGCCGGGCGTGAAGCCAAGAGCTGGGGGCCGGGTATCAGAGTTGAGACCCTGCCGCGAGTCGCGGGGCCGAGCGACAGCACGGTCGACAGCATGTTGGTCAAAGGAGAGCTGGACGTGGTCATTGAGCCGAACATTCTGCCGTCAATTAGCCGCCGGAGCCCGCGGGTGCGCCGGTTGTTCCGCGATTACAAGACGGAAGAACAAAACTACTTCAAGGCAACCGGCATCTTCCCCATCAGTCACATGGTGAGCTTGACTCAAGAATTCGTCGACAAGCACCCGGAGGCGCCGGTGGCGTTATTGAAGGCCTATCGGCAGGCGCGCGATGTGGCGTTCGACCGCATCTACGGATCCGATCCGGAGATTGTGACGATCTCGTGGGCCAGCGCGATGATGGACGAGCAGCGCGCGCTCATGGGCGAAAACTACTGGGCCTACAACATCGAAAACAACGTGCGCTCCCTGGAAGCGATGATGTTGTTTGCGCATCAACTAGGAGTCACATCCACTAAGCTTGACTACAAGAGCTTCTTGCACCCGGAAGCCGCCGCGCTCCCCGGCGTATAACTCGGGACGATCACGTGAATCGTGGACTTCCACGGACTGAGAGGAGTCATTGTGTGGCCCGCCCTCGCACAAAAGAGAACCGGCAGCCTGGCAAGCGAAATAGATGCGTATGGAGGAGGCGCCCGCCAGACCTTCGCCGTGCCATACATAGTGGGCGTGAGCGGAAGAAATCAGCGACAGCGTCGGGAGCATCGTGAAGAGCGAGATCAATTTTGTCATGAGCATTCTCCTCGAGTCTAGGCGGATAGCGCGTCGCGTTCGTTGTCTGCAAGTCGCGCCAATACGCCGTCGCGCCAATGCTTAGCCGGTGCGTCGTAATCGACGTCGCAATCGACGCGGGGATAGATTCGCGTAGCGCCGCGCCGTTCAAGCGCCGCATCAAGGTCGCGGCCGCATTTGCAGAAGTGATCGTAGGTGGTATTGCCGAGCGCGAGCACGGAAAACCTGACGCCGCTCAGATCGAGGCCGTTGCCGTGCACCACAGCTTCCCAGAACGGCGCGGCATCGTCGGGTGGTTCGCCGTCGCCGTAGGTGCTGATCACCATCAGTACGCAGTTCGCCTGCGCCAACACGTTAGGCCGGCAGTGCGCCATGTCTCTTACTCGTGCCGTAACGCCGGCACGGCGCAGCGACGCCGCCAGTTGATGCGCCAACGACTCGGCGTTGCCGGTGACGGTGCCGTAGAGAATCAATACCGAATCGCCGTTGTAGGGCGCACCGGTCCATTCGCCGCGGCTGTCTTCGTGGCCGTTGTGAAGATGGCCGTTGGTTGCACTGGAGCTTGTTTGTTCCACCTCGATCCTCGCTACTTCCTTTGATGTTTCATTGCTCTGTGGCACCGTTTGTATGGTTTCCAGTGGCGCGGTTACATATTCCACGGTGGTTGCGTCTTCGGCATCGCGTTTACGGTAGCGGAAGCGCCGCCATGCCATGGCGAAGCCCGTCCAAACCAGGAAGCAGCCGCCGAGCGACGCGAGGCCGGCGACGGTTTGACCGGCGAAACCGAGAGCCTCACCGGTGTGGAGACCGCGCGCCCAAATTCTTAACTTTCGTCCCAGACTGGCGGCGGCGTAGGGTTCCCATTTGACGATCTCCGCGGAGGAACGATTGAGCGCCAGTTGCGAGCGGGCGAAGAGATGCGGCGCCGTTGGCTCTTGAATCAGGAGGGTAACCGGCCCATCGCCGCGCGGCGGCAGGCGCATCATCACCATGATCCAGCCGGGAGCTTGTTGCTCGGCGCGCGCTAGGAAGGCATCGAAGCTCGCCAGCGGCTTGCGCTCGCGCGCCTCTGCGCCCGCGCCGCGCCGCCGCTGCGGTTGCGTCATAGGACTTGAGGCTTGCGCTCTTGGCGGCGGCTCGCTGCCAGTTAACGTGTAAAGCAAGTCGTTGGCCCATTGGTAAGACATGACGGCGGCGGTGAATGTCAGGACCATCAGCACGCCGGATGACCAGAAACCGATCACGTTGTGCCAATTCCAGTCGCGCGCTTTGCCGCGCAGGCGGAGATTGAAAAGGAGGCTGGGTTTCAATCCCCGCCAATGCCAGCTGCGCGGCCACCAGAGATATACTCCGGTGATGGCAAGCCAGAAAAAAGCCAGATTGCAGGCGCCGGTGATGGCGCGAGCGGTAGCTCTGCCTTCGCCGCCTCGACCGAGCCAGCGGTGCCAGTCGGTGACGTCGTGAAACCAGTCGCGGAGTTTCGATTCTTTACCAAGCACCGCTCCGTTATAGGGATTGACGTAGACGGCGCCCTCGCGGCCGAATCCTACCGCCACCGAAGCGCTGGGT